>JAUVCY010000294.1 GCA_030595585.1 Thermoplasmatota archaeon | reverse complement strand
AAATCCTATGGAGATCGTTGGTGAGAATGGCTGGGTCAAGGGTATCAAGCTTCAGAAGATGAAGCTGGGAGAGCCGGATGAGGGGGGCAGAAGAAGACCGATCCCCATTCCGGACACGGAGCATTTCATCGAAGCTGACACTGTTGTGATTGCGGTGGGAACATCCTCAAATCCCATCATCGGTCAGACAACACCCGGTATGGAGCTTACCAGACATGGGTACATCCTGGTTGATGAGGACCAGCAGTCCACCGTCCCTGGTGTTTTCGCAGGTGGCGATATCGTCACCGGAAGCGCGACTGTTATTCTCGCCATGGGGGCAGGAAAGACCGCCGCAAGGGGGATCCTGAAATACCTTGGATTGGAAGCCCCCGCACCCATGTGTTCGGAATGATCACGTTTAAAAATTATGATAAAGGGGCGGTTTATAGTTCAAAACGCAACTATAACCTCAGTTATGTCAAGCTCACTCGACCAGGATCTTGCCTGCCATACCCTGACCCAGTGCCATCCTGGAGTTTCCCAGGATGATTATCACGGGCCCCCCGGTGTTCTGGGCCACCTCGATCTCCACCCCTTCGTATATGCCCAGCTCCCGAAGCCGCCTGGTCAGGTCCCTGCCGCCTGCGACGGCCTGGACCACCACCTTCTCTCCACCATGTATGCTGGAAAGGTGTCTGCCGGCCCTGGACCTGTAGATGGGATTCATATATGATCTCCTGTGGTTGAGGGATAGTTCTCGTAATACCTAAAACAATTAGGTAGTTATAACTTTCCCCGTTTTGATCACTACAGTTTCATTGGATCCGGTCGATCGATCCTTCAAGGGATAGAAGGGTCTGTTTGATCTCCGTTCCTATGCCGAACCCGCCAATGGCGTGTCCCCCTCTCGAACCCCTGGCCACCACCCTGTGGCATGGGACCAGCAGAAGAAAAGGGTTGGAGTTCATCGCCCTTCCCACGGCCCTGGCCCCTCCCGGATATCCAGCCTTCCTGGCGAGGTCCCCGTACGTGATCACCTCTCCGAGGGGGACCCTCATGAGCTCCCTGTATACGTTCCTGCTGAAATCGGAGATGCAGGAGAGGTCCAGTTCCACACTGGTTGGATCGAGCCCCTCTCCCCTGAAGTAATCGTCCAATCGCCCTTTCAATGCGGTCCAACGGGGGTCGCAAGGGTCTCCGAGAGGTCTCTTTTTTTCATCCATGTTGGATCGGAGTCCCAGCCTGTACAATCCCCTCTCATTGAACCTCGCCTGAAGCGTCCCCACAGGTGAGATGTAGTTGACGATCAGCGGCCCTTCCATCTGAGTCCCATCTCCTCGATGATCTCTCTGATAGCGATCTCGACCCCGTCGCCGCGCTCAACGATGTTGCCCGTAACGATGATGTCCGCCCCTGCGCTCACCGCATCGCCCGCTTTTTCCGGAGTGTCAATTCCCCCCCCCACCACCAGTGGAATGGTGAGCACGCCCCTCACGGACGAGATCATCTCCGTGGGCACCGGCTCGGGGACCCCCGAGCCCCCCTCAAGGTAGAAGAGAGAGAAGCCGAACATCTCCGCCGCCAGGGCATAGCCCCGGGCTGTCCTGAGGTCGTTCCTCGGTATGAGGGTGACCTCCCCGACCCTCCCGACCAGCATTCCGGGCTCGACGACGACGTACCCCGTCGAGAGCGCCTCGATCCCCTCGTCCCTGATGAACTCGGCCCCAAGGGATGCCTCCCTGATAACGTACTTGACGTTGCTGGAGTTCATCAGGCTCATGAAAAGTATCGCATGAGAGTGGTGGGAGATGATGGCCGAGGATGTAGGGAAGGTGATGATGGGAAGTGTTGTGGCCTCCTTGACCTCCTGTATCGTGGCATCCAGCATCTGGAGGTCGACGCCGGAGGTCCCTCCGATCAGGATGAAATTGGTCCCCCCTTCCTGTGCGGACCTTGCGATCCTGGCCCCTTCCATCGGGGACTGCTTATCCGGGTCGATAAGGGTCACGTGGACGGGTCCCTGCCTCAGGAGCTGTTTCAATTCGGGAAGTACCTTCACGACCCGGGGAGAAAGGAGAGGCTATTTAAAACTTTCAACATATGAGATATCTCCCTGGGTTCTACAGATAGATATCACCTTCGCAACTATAGAGATAAATAGAGACCGCACGATACACCCACTCCACGATGATGAACGAGACCTAGCTGATCTACGATGACTGATGGGCGAGCTGAGTGGATGAACATATTGTGAGCTCATAGGCTTGATCCCCAATGTTGGGCCTTAAGATCATTGGGAAAGTTTTAATTACTGAGCAGTAACTTACTGGCCAGTAACTATGTTTATAAACCGTGAGAAGGAGCTGCTTGAACTGGCCCAGTTCCACGAAAGATCCAGAAAGAAAGCACAGATGGTCGTTGTCTACGGCAGGAGGCGGGTCGGAAAGACCAGCCTGGTGAAGGAGTTCCTCAGGGGAAGATCCGGCATCTATCTGTTTATAGAACCCAAGAGCCAGCATCTGATATTTCGGGATTGTGAGAGAGCCCTTGAGGATATCCTTGGCCACCGTCCAAGTATTTTATCATGGGATGATCTGTTCTCCCTCTGCCAAAAGAGAGATCTCATTTTGATCATGGACGAGTTCCAGAACCTTTCAAGGGTAGACCCCGGGATATTTGACAATATACAGAGGATATGGGACGATCTGAAGGATGATCCCGGTCCTCTATTCATTGCGGTTGGATCATATGTGGGTATGATAAAGAGGATATTCCGGGATGCCAAACAGCCTCTTTTCGGAAGGGCAAATGGAATGATGAGGCTGGGCCCCTTCGATATTTATTCATCGCTGGATCTGATGGGGGCGAACGGAATAGGTCTGGAGGAGGGTTTGAGATATTATTCGGTCTTCGGCGGGGTTCCCAGATACCTGGATGATATCGGAAGGGAGAGGGACGTCATAAGGGAGATGTTCATGGGGACCTCATCGTTCCTGAGGGAGGAGGGGGTGAATATCCTGACGATGGAGTTC
>JAUVCY010000253.1 GCA_030595585.1 Thermoplasmatota archaeon | reverse complement strand
ATAATGCAGTCAGGACAGATAGTGCCGCTCATTCCATCGATCACCCATACCATACAGAATACTTATGGTGTTTCCTGTATTAGCTCGATGAGCGTACCATCAGGGTCCTCAATAAACGCAAGCCAATGACCTGCCGACAGTTCGAAGGGCTCATCGGTGACCGTGTACCCTTCCTTCTTCACCTTCTCTATCGATCCCTTGAGATCATCCACACGGAAGGCGAGATGGTCGAATGTCCTCTCCATGTATTCCGCCTGCTGGAATCTCTTCTGATCATCGTAGTGTGTAAGCTCCAGTGCAAATTCCCCGTTTGGGTCCTTGAGGAACGCGATCTCCGCCCTGTTCTTTGGAATTGGCGATCTTTTGATCAATTCCATACCGAGGAGTCCTTCGTAAAACCTGATGGATCGATCCATGTCCGAAGCGCGTATTGATATGTGGACGAACGTCATGGGTGCGAATGATCCGTACCATTGATAACTGTTACCGCCGATCATACCGATGAAAGGGTTCGAACATCTGGTGGACCTTTGACCTGTATTTAACCGACATTAGAACGATCTACGATATCCTAGTTTTTCTCCTCCCTGTTCTTCTGCTTTCTCCTTATGACTATCAATGAGATCATGACGATGACCCCTATAGATATCGGAGCGATAGAACAGATGCCGAAGAATATCATCTCGATGCCGCCTGATGACTCCTTTTCCTTCACGACGTTGCTGTATTCCACATCTTCCAGGGTGAACTCAGATCTGAATCCCTCACTCAGGGCCATGGAGGATACGTTGTTGAATTCTGTTTCCACAACAGTACAATCCGACCAGGATATCGCTATGCCGACATATAAGTCGTTGAATGTGCACCCATGTACAGTTACACTGGACCCGTCGAATGCCATTATACCCCACTCGACATCTTCGATGGTTGAGCCGGTGATCTCCATCTCACTGTTCTGGAGCTCGATGGCATCATCCTCCGTATTCGAGAAATGGCAATCCTCAATAACAACCATGGTGTCAACCACCATCATCAGGTTGCTGATGCCGTTTCTGAAGATGCAACCACTGAAGGTGACGTCCTTGCCGTATACCTCTATGCCCCCTTCTCCATTCCTATCGTCCATGTCCCCCCATATTCCATCAAAGATACAGTTGGTGAAGGTTCCTTTTCCATGGATCTCCCAGGATACCGCGCCCTCACCGCTTAAGGAAGAAAAGGTAACATTATCTGCAGTCACAGTTCCACCATCATCGATATGCACCACGTTCGGATCGTCCGACGTTCCATCGAAATAGAGAACTGAATATGTGAGGGTCAGCTCTTCACCATCTTTCACCCTGATATCATCGGAGATATTGTACTGGCCGCTGACGTTGAACAGGGATAACGGAAGGTGGTCATCGGGGGCGATCTGATCGTGGATACTATCCGGCATTAGACCTCCCGGAGCGGATATTGCGATCACCGAGAATATCACTCCAAGGGCTATTCCGAGCGAGATGGTGAACATATCGAGTTTGAAGGAGAGCCCGCTCTCCTTCACAAGCGGTCTCACCTTAACCTTGGGTGATCCAGGGGCAATATTCTTTCTACTTCTATTCCTGAAGTGAAATATGAACGTCATCAGGATCAGCACCGAGGGTACGGACAGGAGTCCGATCTTCCAGGAGTAATCGCCCATGAACATCATGATCAGGCCGCAGGCAACGGACCCGATGAGGGTAAGAACGGTCGTGATGATGGGCATTCCGTTCATCATCATCCTCTCCCTGGTCTCATTCTCGATGACCCCGGCCCAATCCGGACTTGCCACCCTCTTGAGTATCCTGTCAAGATACTCCATGGCATTGGGTTGATCCGCCCATATCCACACCTTCTCCTTTGAGAGGGAGTTGAGAACGTAGATCTTCCCCAATCCCTTCTCATTGATCTTCTGAAAGCTGGTGAAGTTTCCATAAGGGATGAATATCTCCCCACCTCCGACCATGGAGTGGTCCACGGCGCCTCCCTCGAAGAACTCGAGGGGTATCTTGGCACCTTTACCCAGCATGATCACAAAGCCGAGCATGATCAATATGATCGAGAGGACGACCAGTATTATGGATGCCGAGATGCCGCAGATGGAGGGTGAGATAATGTTGAAGATCGCGAAAATAATTCCCATGATGCCCACTACAACGGCGATCGGAACCATTCTCCTGGCCTTGCCTGTTCTCCGCTTGTGGACCTTTGGGTCTTCTATGAACAGCAGAGGCCCTCTCACAACCTGGCCGTTCTCATCCCTCTCTGCTTTTTTTTTCATTTTCTCACCCTTAATAGACCTCATATAAGAGTTCTTTCTATTCTTCCCCGCTCTTCTGAATATATATTAGGTCATCTTCGCTCCTCTCCACGAGGTCGAGCATGACCTCCTCCTGTGCCTTCATCCTGTACTGCTTCACCAGCACGATAAGGGCCAGGAGCATCAAAAGGAGGATCGCTGAGATGATGATCATCGTTACAAGGAGGTCCCTTCTGCTGTCGGTGTCGTCCTCATCCGGCGTCTCGTTTCCCCCATCTCTGGACGACACCTCAAAGACCGTGACGGTGATGGAACCGCTCATGTTGTACTGCCCGTCATCCACAAAGAGGGTGATCCTCTGGTCGCCCAACTCCTGCAGATACACCTTCAGGACCGGGCCGCTTCCCAGATACCCGTATACGGAGGAGAACCAGGAGTACCTGATATTCTCGTAAGGGCCCAGGCCGTCATCCTCGGTCCCTGACCCATCCAGCGTGATTGGATTGCCCATGAAGATGAATGCCCCGTCGATGGGCGCATCAATGGATATCACAGGAGGCATGTTTTGCATTCTCTGTTCCATGGTGATCCCAAACACCCCGGAGGTCCCGTTATTACCCACGATATCACTACACCTGAACTGCACCTCGGTCTTACCCGGGGGAAGGTCCAGGACCAGCTGGAAGAGGACCTCTTCTCCCCCCTCCTGGAGGTCGAGCCCTGACCAGTTGGCCCAGCCGGCTCCCCTATCCAACCTGTATTGGACAGTGTCGGGGTCCACGCCAGATCCCAACATGTCCATGGCCTTGACCGTCAGCCTGATCTCCCCTTCAGGATGCATCTGTCCAAGGTCAGGGGAGAGCACCTTGAATGTGGGGCCGATATGATCCAACCTGATCTCAATGGGAGGTGATATCACCTCATTGCCCACGATATCCGATGCGGTCAACTGGATGTATCCTTCCCACCCCGGAGTGAGATCGAGCAGCATGGAGACGGTCATCTCCACGGGGGCCTCAAGTCCATATTTACTGACATTGACGTAAACTTCAGGTTCTCTCCAGGAGGTGAACAATGCCTCTCCCTCCTCCCTGATCCTGTAGGCAAGGGAGCCCATGTCGATCCCGGAGGGAAGGGAGTCATCCCCTGCGATATCGCGGAGCCCAAAGATGATGTTGGGGTCCTCCAGGTTGTACCATGTATCCATTTCGGACCAGTCCATCACCGGCTCCTCAACATCTACATATCCCTGGATGGTTACGGGGTCAGACAGGTGTCCCGCCCTATCCCTGGAGTACACGGTAACGTTGA
>JAUVCY010000261.1 GCA_030595585.1 Thermoplasmatota archaeon | reverse complement strand
TCACTGCAGTAAAAGAGCTGGGCGGGAGTAAAAGCAGGCTGTTATCATATACGACAAGCTATGACGTTCTAGCCTCTCACAGCGCTGTGGGATATGTATCATTGGCTTTTTACTGAAGCAAAACTTTGACACTTTATACATACTCATATGTCAAAGTCAGGCTGAAGGGCAGGCTAGTCAATTCAAATATATTGACCACATATGGGCCCATCGAGGGATATCAGTGAACGTTTCCATAGTTGGGACAGGGTATGTGGGGCTGACCACGGGATTGGCGCTTGCAGAGCTTGGGAACCGAGTGATCCTGGTAGATGTTATCGAGGAGAAGCTGGAGACCATAGAGGAGGGGAAGGCCCCATTCTACGAGCCCGGGGTGGAGGAGCTGATCAAGAAACATATCGGGTCCGGCATGATCTCAACATCCATGGACCTGAAACAGGCCGTCCTCTCCACCGATATGACCTTCATAGCGGTTGGTACCCCTTCCCTGCCCGATGGAAGCATGGATAACCAATTCGTTGGATCCGCTTCCGAGGAGATCGGCAGAGCCCTGCTTGAAAAGGAACCGTTTCACATTGTGATCACGAAATCAACGGTCATTCCTGGGACCACGGTCGGCCTCGTGCGGGAAAAGATAGAGAATTTCTCGGGAAAGAGGGCAGGGGAAGGGTTCGGATTGGCAATGTGCCCCGAGTTCCTGAGGGAAGGTCAAGCGATGCAGGACTCCATGAACCCCGACAGGGTCGTGATCGGGGCCTACGACGACAGATCATTCAGCACACTGGAAAAGATGTTCAAACCGCTGGATTCCCGGATCATCAGAACCTCCCCGACAACTGCGGAGATGATAAAATACACCTCCAACAGCCTCCTTGCGGCCAAGATCTCCTTTGCCAACGAGGTTGCCAGGGTTTGTGAGAAAGTGGGCGTCGATGTATACGAGGTCATGGAGGGCGTAGGCGCTGATTCAAGGATCTCACCACAATTCCTCCGCGCAGGTGCCGGTTTCGGGGGCTCCTGCTTCCCTAAGGACGTATCTGCATTGATCCACCTTGCCAGCAAAAACGGTGTCATGACGCCACTTCTGGACGGGGTTATGGAGAATAACGACATCCAACCGAAACATCTCATTGAGGTCGCCCGGACCATGGTTGGCCCCCTGCGCGGATTGAAGGTATCTGTACTGGGCCTGGCGTTCAAGCCGGACACCGATGATATCAGAGAGACCAGGTCCCTGCCGGTGATCGAGGAGCTGCTGGAGAACGGGGCCATTGTGTGTGCTACTGACCCACAGGCCATGGATAACTTCAGAGGCATCATGCCCAATATCACCTATTTCAACGACCCCCAGGACGCTGTCAACTGGGGAGAGATCCTGATCCTGATGACCGAATGGCCCCAGTTCAGAGGCCTTGATTGGCATGTCCATGGAGGGTTGAAGGCCGTAATTGACGGACGGAGGAGCATATCCCGCAAGGACCTTGGCGACATTGAATACTGGTCCATCGGCATGCCCCTGCCTGAAAGAAAATGAGGGAGAGATCAATGAACAAGGTATCCTGGAAAGACCTCCTGTATGTCGGACTTGGCCTGTTTCTCATTGGGGCTCTGGCACTCAATGCCGATGTGACCAATACGTTGGATAGGATGAGGAACATCGACCTGATGCTCCTTGGCCTCATCCTTTTTCTGTACCTCGCGAACACGTCGATCAAAGCGCTCAGGTGGTCGGCAATACTCAGGGGCATCGGGGCGAAGAAAAGGGGGTTCATCACCTTTCCCATCTTCCTTGCTTCACTGGCACTGAACAACTCCACGCCTGGAAAGGTCGGGGGCGAACCAGTGAGGGCCTATTTTCTGAGAGAGCATACCGGAACCAGGTTATCCCTTGGTGTGGCTTCGATCTTCGCTGAGAAATCTCTTGACATGCTCACGATCATCACCGCCTCGATGATAGGCATGATCTACCTTTTCTACACCCTTGGTGGGAACAGCATCATCAGCATGGGCCTGGGCGTGGGTTTGGGCGGGGTCGTTATCATCGGGGCTATCCTGATGATGGTCAATAAAAGGGTGATGTTGGCCATGATATCCCTCGCGGGATGGTTCATTTCGAAGATCCCCTTCGGGAAAGCCAGGGAACTGGGCGATAAGGCCGTTATAAGGGTAGAGGGGTCAGGTGAAAGGTTCAGAAAAGCCCTCCAGAACCTGAGGAGGAACAGGGGGATGTCGACAGCGGTTATCCTCTTGACCTGCGCGATATGGATCAACGAGGCGTTGAGATTGTACCTGGTCGTCCTGGCCCTCCCGGGAGGATATCATATACCTTTCATCGGGGCGGTGGCAACGATCGGCGTGGCAAATATACTCGGATTCTTGATACCCTACGGAGCCGGAAACGTGCTCGGCGGCACCTCTGTTCTGAAGATCATCACCGGTGAGGGGAATCTATCGTTCTCCGCCTCCTTCACCGCGGTGGCCACGTCCATCTGGCTCTCCATCCCGCTGGGGTTGATATCCCTTGGATACCTGAAGGGCCGGAGCACAAGACAAATAAGGAAAGAGGGGGGAAATGATCGACTTGCCTGAAGTAACCACAGTATTGCTGATCTACAACGAGAAGGAGAATATCATCCCGCTCACGGAGGATATCCTTGAGGTTTACAGGACGCGTGAGATAGATGGAGAGGTCCTCCTGGGGGATGATGGGTCACTGGACGGCAGTTCCGAGATATGTGATCGACTTGCGGAGAAGCACGATAATGTAAGGACGTTCCATCACCGTGCGGACCCGGAGAACGGCCATCCAACGGACAACTGGAACCGCGCATGGACCATACGCCACGGTTTCGAGTATGCCAAGGGCGAGATCGTCATAATTATGGATGGGGATAGACAGTACGATGCTAATGAGATCCCCGCATTCATCGAGAAAATGGAAGAGGGTTGGGACGTTGTTTCCGGGTGGAGGAACAAACGGGCCGATAACTCGTGGAGAAGGTTCCAATCCCGAACGTACAACAGATTATTCATATCGGGCCTCTTCGGAATGGATATCAGGGACCAGAACTCGGGGTTCAAGGCTTTCCGGAAGGAGCTCGCCCTCAAGATGAAGTTCGACCCCTCGGGATACAGGGGGATCCACCGCTTCATCCTGCCCATTGCCTACATGGCCGGGGCGTCAATGACCGAGATCCCCATCAACCATTTCGACCGACCCGCAGGCAGCTCTTATATCAAAACCTACACCGTACCGTTCATCTTCCTCTCCGATATGTTCCTGCGTTTCTATCCGACCTTTAAAAAGGACCTAAGGAAGATGAAGAAGATAAGGAAAAGGCTAGGAAGGATGCCAAATCCGCAGGATAAGTTGGAGTTGGACCTATAAATAGTTTACTATTATGATGGTTGGATATTTATATAATATGAAAATTTCATTCCATTACCATTATATACTACCATGTTCAACGGACATATACACAGTTAGGACA
>JAUVCY010000269.1 GCA_030595585.1 Thermoplasmatota archaeon | reverse complement strand
ACACAAACTATCCAGGCACCATATTCTCAGCAACAAGTACCCATTACAGATGTTGTTCAGGTTAAAATCAAATGCCAGAATTGTGGTAGGGAGCATTGTATTTTCGCACGATTAACACCCAATGCAAAATTAGAAGAAGAGTTTATTAAGAAAGGATGTCATCCATTTCCTATAGACACGAACAAGTTGATATGTGAATGTGGATTTGAGCATGATCTGAGCGGAATAAGAAATCAGATCGAGACTCAACTGGGAAAGAAGATAATCGGTGGTGAGTGAACTGTTATCTGAAGAGAAGAAAGAAAGTGAAACCGTCCTTCTTGAGTTCCTCAGGAGAACAAAGAATGGAGAGTATGCTCCAATCGATCCAGAATCTCTTAATTATATCCGTTTAAAGGAACATACCGCAAGCGATGAACAGGAATTCTATTATGGTCTGAGTTAGAAATGTCCAAAGAGCCTGTTTGAGAGATAATAACCAGGGTCCGTTGTAATGATCTGACATCTTTCGCTTGCGAAAGACGTTTGATGACGGACTCCGAACCCCGCGCGCCCCGGACCTTCCGCCTTCAATGATCTCCCCGGAGATCACCTTCAACAGTTATTCGCCTATATCCCAACATAGACAGATCGAATAGGATATTAGCTGGTCAATGTTGGGAGAGGCCTAACTTTAACACTCGTCTATACTCGTCATGTTAAAGTTAGGCTGAATCGTCAACACGACGAAGTTTGGTTTATCAGACCACAATTTACTGCAATATATTGCTCTGAGAGACCAAATATATTTAAAGACATAATGAAATAAGAGCACATGGACCGTGAACTTCTAAAAGATGTGCTGATCTCTCAGGACCGGAAACAGGAAGAGGAGATAGTGGAACGTTCTCTGATGGTAAGATTGAACGATCTCCTTGAAACTCCTTTTGTAGTGATAATCTCAGGGATCAGAAGATGTGGAAAATCCACCATTCTAAGAGCCCTTAAAGATGATGAGAGCTACTATGTTAATTTCGATGATGAAAGGTTCATCGGACTGACCGTTTCCGATCTCGCACCTCTCCACAACCTCCTGATAGAGCTGTTCGGGGAGAGAAAAGTGTTCCTTCTTGATGAGGTTCAGAACATAAAAGGATGGGAGAGATTCGTCAGAAGGCTTCACGATGAGGGGATGAAAGTAGTGGTAACAGGCTCAAATGCAACAATGCTCAGCAGGGAGCTTGGGACGCACTTGACGGGAAGAAGCGTCACATTGGAGCTATATCCATTTTCTTTCAAAGAATACCTGCGCTTCAAAGGTGTTAATATCAGACCTGTGGATAGAATGACATCGGCCGAAAAAAGTGTGATGAGAAAGAACCTCTCCGAATACATGAGAAGTGGCGGATTTCCGGAGTACCTGAAAACAGGAAGGGATGAGTACCTTCAGTCTCTTTATCAGAATATACTCTACCGCGATATTATAACACGATATGGATTGACATCCGAGATCCCCTTGAAAGAATCTGCTTTCTATGCAGCAAGCAACATCTCCAAGGAGATGAGCTACAACAATGTCAGGAAATTGACAGGACTCTCAAGCGCCACAACTGTAAAGGAGTACTTCGGATACATGGAGAACAGCTATCTGAACTTCCTGGTCAACAGGTACGATCATTCTCTGAAGAAACAGTTATACTACAATAAGAAAATATATTTTATTGATCCGGCACTGGCCAGACTTGTCGGGTTCAGACCGACAGAGGATCAGGGGAGACTTCTCGAAAATATTGTTTATCTTGCCCTCAGAAGGAATGGTGGGGAGATCTTCTTTCACAGGGGCTCAAATGAATGTGATTTCGTGGTTAGAAAGAAAGCAATGATCACCGAGGCCATACAGGTTACAATGGACCTGGAAAAGGCCGGGGAGCGAGAGGTAAAAGGATTGATCGAGGCGTTGGTTCAATATGACCTGGACCAGGGGCTGATCCTAACCTGGGATCGTAATGAAGAAATGGAGATAGAAGGTAAGACGGTAATTGTCAAACCCGTTTGGGAATGGCTTTTTGAAAATGATTGAAACGAATTTCATATTCTCTCATTTTGAATGTTCAGAAGATACATTCGTCGGATCCGTCCCCGCCTATGAGGTCATCGAGGGATGTCATATGGAATGAGTGATTGCGGAGCAATCGCTCCCTTCAGAGCCAGGTTTAGGGAGGGAGGGGGTTTAAACCTGTACACTACCCCTTCGGGGAAGGGGTAGATCGCATGCGAAGGACGTTTGATAACATTTCACTCCCAGAACCGCCTGGTCCTGGCGTACTTGATCTCCTGGCCGAAGATCTCCTTCACCAGCTCATCATCCCCATCGAAGTGTTTCATCAATATCCTCCCCGCCGTCTTGGGACCCACTCCCCTCGCTGCCATGCACATCACCGTTTTGTACCCGTAGGTCATGAACAGCTCCCCCGCCATCGCAGCGGCCTTGAACCTCTTCCTGTCGTCCCCCTTTAGCACCTTCCCCTTGACCCCATCCGCAACAGCTTTCTGCGTCTTGAGGTCCCCCGCAGGAAGAGGGGCAAGCATACCCGCCCCACATCGATTACAACATTTGATCTCCTTCGACCTGCTCGCCGTCACTCTGAGCGTCGCCCCGCACTTCATGCAGGTGAGCTTCAGCTGGGCCCTCATCAACCTATCTCCCACCTTCTTGATCACCTCCCTCCCCGCGTTCCCCGGCGTCATGAACTCCGCCCTGACCTGGGAGGTGGCCATCGTCAACGGAGAGATCTTCTGCGGGACCAGTTCTATCTTCCCTTCAAAGATCCTTCCAAGTATCAATTTCGAGTGCTCCATGTCCATCCTGTTGTGGATGATCCTCTCCACGGTCTCCTCCATGATCAGCGTCTCCCTCCACCTCACAAGCAGCCTCTTGAGAGGAAACGTCATGGGGTCCACCTCACGCTTCATCACTCCGAACTTCTTCGCAACGTGGAGCATCTGCCAACGAAGCAGAGGCGAGTTCTTCAAAAGGATCGGAACCATCTGCTGGAGGTCGTTAATTGGAATGTTCTTCAGGGCCCACTCGATATCATCCGGCTTCAGCCTCATATCTCCCTTCAACAGTATCCTGTAGGGGTCGAAATCAACAACAACCCCCCCGCCATACCGAGCAGAAAGTAACGCCCCAACCATCCTCCCGATGGTCTCGTTGACCTTCGTCCCACCGCATATGCCTATCACGAACCCCTCCAGCCCGTACTCCAGCGTTATCTTCCCAAGATCGGGGGTCTCGAACTCCTCGTCCACCTGCACCCTGAACGTATCCAGGACGCATCTCCGCCCTCCCTCGGACAGCGGAAGATCGGAAAAAGACCTGGGCAT
>JAUVCY010000100.1 GCA_030595585.1 Thermoplasmatota archaeon | reverse complement strand
CCCTTCGCCGTCATGTTCATCGACTCGCCGTCGATCACGGCCTTGTAAACAGTTGCTGGGTCGTCCTCGCCGTCCCGATATGTAACGGTGAACTTGTAGGTGTACGACCTGACCCCTTCGCCCGGGTCCACCTTTCCCTTGGTCAGGTGCGGCGCATAGTTCGCCCGCACAACGTCGGGGCCCGTCAGTTCACCGACGGCTGGGAAACGCACCTCGCTCTTTCCATCCGAGAAAAGGAAATGGTAGTAGTGCAGGCCAATTGAGAGGGAGGTCGAAAAGGAGTAGTTCGCACCTGTGATGAAATCCGACCCCTCCGTTGTCATCAGGTAGGACGAGCCGTCGATGAACACGTTGCTCTTGATGGGCGCGGTCCCATCCAGGTCAGAGAATAGTGTCGAGAACGTGAACTCGGTATCGGTGTTTCCATCCACTGGATCGAAGGCCAGCGGTTCCAGAACGGGTATGGCGTTCACAACAGGTCCGGCCTTCTCACCGGTCTCGGGCAGCCGGTACGTCTGGCCGTTCACCTCGAACTCCACGTGATATTCGTGACCTGACCCGTAGGAGAGTTTCGTCTCATAGGAATATGTGACCCCTCCCCTGAAATCCGTCCCGTTCTCGGTCATATCATACAAGGTTCCATCAAGCCATATCTTTGCTGATGTTGGGCCTGTGTTCGGCCTGTAATTGTACAATACGTCGAATGAGAACGTGGTGTTGGTGTCCCCATCATTTGGAGTGAAACCCCTGTTTATCAGGTGAACGGGGTATTCCGGGGGATATATGTAGAAGTCCCCGTGGCTGAGGGTTCTCTTGTTGCCTGGATAATCCTCCCACACCGTGTTCGTATATGGTGAACCTGAGGCGTAATCGTGGATCTCACCGATCACCATCGGCTTGAAGTAGCTGTCTATCGAGTCCATGTCGTGGTCGAAATCCACCAGCATCACGTCGAGGTCGCTGAGCTCTGAATAGGCCTTCATCGAGGAGGAGTGGTCGGTTCCCGTGTTCGAGTAACAGCCGCCGTGGAACCATTTCATCCCGTTGGGCATCTCTATGAGGAAAGTGATCACGTTTATCGAGGATGACCCGGTGTGGGGCATCAGGTAAGCCGTGATCTTCACGTTGAAACCGGGTATGTTGGTGGTAACCTTGCTGATTGTGGTCGGCTCCATCCTCACCAGCTTGGAGGAGTCCACCCCCCTGTCCTCCATGTCCCAGATCACATCCGCATTTCCAACGACTATCGCATCGCTGTTGTTCTGAGCTGTGTAAACCGAGTCCGCATCGTAATGAGTTGAATGGGAGTAATGCTTTTCCTGGATTATGATATCGGCATCGTATACGTCTTCAGGTTTCAACTTACAGTAGGCATCAGCCGGAAATGCGGCGATGTATATCACGACGTTGCCATCCGTCACACGATAAGCAGTAGATCCCATCATTCCATTCTCCAGGTAGGTGAAGTTCAGGTAATCGCCCCGACCCCTGGGCTGTGTAACCGGGACCATGGGCGCCTCTTCACCGATGGAGTACATCGGCAAGGCCATTGAAAAAAGCAGGATCGATACAAGGAGCATACAGTTTTTCCTCATGGGATCACTTCCGAGGGGCGAAGACACCACTATGATCTGAACATTGACCTTCCCGCCCAATGTCCATGTAATCCTGAACGTTTTTATTAATATGTTACGGTCAATCGTGAATGCTATAATGGAGTTATTTCCAATTATAGTCAAATACTTAACCTTCAATACTTACCAAAATGTATTTATTGTCGAATACTTGGTCTTTTTACGCTTCAGGGCGTATTAGACATATAGATCACGAACAGATAAGTTCAGGATAATAGGTTCGTGACTATAACACCAGGTTTTCGGACTGTTGGGAGGAAAAACGATATCAAAGGCCCCTCCGTTACCCGCCGTATGGGCTCCGAGAATATCGATGGGGATATGATAGTCATGCTGGGGACGGGGACACCAAACCCCATGCCGGACAGGTCCGGGCCTTCCACGGCGATCATCGTAAATGGCACCGCGTACCTGGTTGACTGCGGCCCCGGGGTCGTGAGGAGGGCGACGTCGGCCTACAACTCCGGTATAACGTCGTTGAAAGCGAGGAACCTGGGACACCTCTTCATAACGCACCTCCACTCGGACCACACTGTGGGGCTCCCTGACCTGATCTTCACCCCATGGGTCATGGAGAGGAACCGGAAGCTGAAGATATTCGGCCCCCCCGGCGTGAAGGATATGGTGAAGCACATCCACAAGGCGTACGAGAAGGACATCCACATAAGGATACATGGGCTGGAAAAGGGGAACAGGGTTGGATACAAAGCCGATGTAAAGGAGGTTAAGGAGGGCCCGATCTTCAAGGATGAGAACGTGAGGGTGTCGGCGATCCCCACCACTCACGGGATGTGGGACCACTCCTTTGGATACAGGTTTGAGTCAGAAAAGAATACGATCGTGATATCGGGGGACTGCAGGCCCACACCGGAATCCGCGTCCAGATACGGAAAGTGCGACGTTCTCATCCACGAGGTGTATTCCCACAAGGGGTTCAAGAACAGATCAGAGAAATGGAAAGCGTATCATGCGGCATCTCACACATCTTCAAAGGAGCTTGCGCTTATCGCAGGAGAGGTGAACCCTAAGCTGTTGATCCTCTATCATCAGCTCCTGTGGGGGACAACACCGGAGGATATCATCGACGATATCAGGGAGAGATATGACGGCGAGATCGCCTTCGCAAATGACCTCGATGTCTTTCGCTTATAGACATTGAAAGTTACCTAATATCCTCTTCTTCTCTCACCGCTTTTAATGCCTCCGTAAGGGTCCCTTCACCGAAATTACTCTGAGCGATCATATCTATCTTGGTGGAAAGCTCCATCACCCGGTATCTCCTGATCAACAGCCTGATCGCCTCATTGACAGCCTCTGTCCTATTCCTGAACAAACCGTTTTTTACTACCGAATCCAGCTCATGTAATATGGTGTCTGTAGTCCTGATATTCAACTGTGTGGCAGATATTTCCATCACCATGTATAACATATGTCTTACATTATTAATATTTTTCCGATTTTAAACCAATCTCAGATCGCCAAAAACACAAGTAAGTTTTATCTATCCTCCAGCATATGCATACGGTGGAGAGAGCACATGTTTACACGAAGGCTTCCATTACTGTTGGCACTGGGAATACTTATCATGGGATCCATGGGTTTTCTCGTTTCCACAGATGACGATGTGGAAGCTGTCGGCACCCCTGTGATCAGTATCATGATCCTTTCGAGGCAAACTGCATACGTTGCTCCCGGTCAGGATGGCTTTGCAACATTCAATGGAACCGTATATGTGGAGGCTCCATGGTCCCCGGATATACAGTCCATCATCGTTCAGTTAGGAACGGATGCAGGCGATTGGTCTGTCACAACACCGCCGGCTATGGAGTTCACAAAAGGTGTAACGGAACAGGATTTCGCCATCACTGTTCAGGTACCGATTGGAACATCACATATGATCGAGGGAACGCTTACCATCTCCGGGACGTGGCGTTACAGTCCTGGAGTAACAACTGGAACGATAGATGATATAACTGCACATATTGATGTCGCTCAATATTTCGATTGTGATCTGGATACTTCAACACCCAGCCTGGAGGCTGAGAAGGGAGGCCGGGCGGAGTTCATCGTGGATGCGATCAACAACGGGAACGCAAACGATGAGATGACCATCGAGATCCTCAATCTGGACCATCTGGTTTCAGAGGGGATCAATATCCAACTCTCCGATCACGTGGTCGCTGTGCCGGAGCAACAATCGAGGGAGATCACGATCACTGCTTCCGTTCACGATGGTGCTTCCATCGGTGGATACACTATCACGGTCCACGTGAGTTCTAAACTGGCGGAGGAACTGGGGAAACCGTGTGATACTGATACAATAGATCTGTACCTGGAGGTAGTGAGGGTGATAGAAAAGCCAGAGGAGCCGGAAGTCGATCCTGAACAGGAGGAACCTCAAGGAGGTCCGGAAGTCCCTCAGGAGGAGCCGGATAACGGTGAGGATATAGAGGAGGTCATTGAGGAAGACCCAACGTATACACAGGGAGAGGAGTCCGTACCATCTCTAGGGATATTCGGGATCCTCTTTTCGATCTGTTCTGTTTTGATAATAATTAAAAGAGTAAAGCAATGAGACCGCCTTTGCCAATGATTAAAAAAATTTCCTTCGAGGACCTGATCGGACCAATGGAAAAACTTTATCTGTTTTCCAGCACATGCTTACGGTGGAGAGAGCGCATGTTTACACGAAGGCTTCCGTTACTGATGGCACTGGGAATACTTATCATGGGATCCATGGGCTTTCTATCTTCTATTGATGATGATGTTGAAGCGGTCGGTTCCCCTGCGATCAGCATAAGGTTTGCTCAGCAGAAGATGACAGCATATGTGGGCCCAGGTCAGGACGGCATTGTTACGTTCACGGGAACTGTCACAGCTCAGGCCCCCTGGTCTCCAAATGTTCAACAGCTAATAGTTCAACTCGAACCAGAAGCGGGTGGTTGGGCCTGCACCACCCCACCCGAGCTACCTTTTTCAAAGGGTCAGACCGAAAGGGATTTCGCAATTACAGTTCAGGTTCCCCAGGGAACCTCACACATGGATCAAGGGACTCTCTTGGTCCCGGCGACCTGGCATTACGAACCAGGGCCGGCAAGTGGAAGTGTTGAACCTGTTACTGCAATAATCTATGTCGCTCAGTATTATGACTGCGATCTGGACACCTCCACACCCATCCTGGAGGCGGAGAAGGGAGGATATGCGGAGTTCGTCGTCGATGTGATCAACAACGGAAACGCAAACGATAAGATGATCCTGGAAGTGCTCAACCTGGATGATCTCGTCTCTGATGACATCACCATCCAGATGTCAGATAATATCGTCTCGGTTCCGGAGAAACAGTCTGTGGAACTATCCATACTTGCTTATGTTGATGAGGGCACCTCCACAGGGAGATACAAGATCGTCGTTGAGGTGAGATCAAAACAGGCGGAGGATGCAGGAAAAACGTGTGACACAGATGCCATAGAACTGTACCTGGAGGTGGTGAGGGAGATCCAAGAGCCCGAGGAACCCGACCCGGAACCGGAGGAGCCCATTGAAGATCCTGAAGTGCCAGAGGAAGAACCGGAGGTTCCCCAGGAGGAGCCAGACAACGGCGAGGATGTGGAAGAGATCATGGAGGAGGATCCCACCTACACTCCGAAAGAGGAGTCCGTACCATCTCTTGGAATATTGGGCCTGGTCCTCTCCACTTTTCTGATACTTCTTATCGTGAAGAGGTATAGAGATCGATAGGAGGGAAACTGATCCCTATTCCTCCTGGCCGGTATAATTGGGATCTCCCATGATACCATTTGTATTCTGGTAAGTGGGCCCCCCTCTACTGTTCCTCTTTCGAGATATTATTACTTGCATTGTGATCAGTGAAACGATCGCGACGATCAGCATTAGAACTGCTGCCACAGCATTCATATCGACCTTATCCAGACCCTCATCACTCGGTTCGGAGGCCACCAGATCGAACACGGCTATGTTGTTGCTCTGGTTCGACCCGTCCGTTTTGAACTGGTCCCCGATCTCCACCACGTTGTTCTCGGGGTCCACGTCGACCCGTATGGTGTGATCTCCCACATCCAGATCAAGCAAGATAGAGATCTCGACAACATCTCCGACCTTGACGCTTTCCAGGTCAATGTATCCGAAGAACACCCCGTCGACCCTCACCTTGATCCCCGTTGGCGGGCTGACCCGGTTTCCAACATTTGTCACATAGAACATCAATTTGAAACTCTCTCCGGATACGGGCCTGTCGATCTCAACGCCCGACCGGGCGGTCATCCTGAACTCATCCTCCACCTCAAGGTCGGGGTAGAACATGTTCAATCTCACGTCAATGACCTCCGGGTGCAGTTCACCATTGCAGTAGAGCCAGACCTGAAGATCGTTCACCATCCTGGTAAGAGCATAATTATCATCGTGGAACAGGGTAAGTTCAAGCCAGAGGATATCTCCAGGGTCGATCAAAATGGTAAGATGGTCCACATAGCTCGTATAAACGCCACTGGTGTTCACCTCCCCCTTCAGGTCGAACCAACCATCCTCTTTGAGATCGGAGACACATACCAACCTATCTGTTGTGACCAACCCGTTCACCCCTCCGTCCCTGCTTCTTGAGATCCCCGAGAAGCCACCGATCCAACCATCCGGGATCGGTATATGAGCGCGGTATTCGAGGACCTTTTCGCCTACCCACAGCGACACGACCTCCGGGGTGTTCCCGTTGTTCTGGACGTAGGTAACGAATGAGTTCTCCTCCCCCGGCCCCGAATCCATCTCAATGGTCTCACCACCATCGTACGTCCCGAGATGGATGAGAGGGCTGGCGAGAATCACGATATCTATCGGTATGCTCAAAGTGTGCCACTCATCAATATACAGAAAGACCTTTAGATCAACGGGGCCCGGGCATGCATACCTCTCGGAGAATATCTTGACGTTGAGATAACAAGAGGTTAAGGGGGCCAATGTGATTTTTTGAACCTCAAATTCTTCAAACATGAAATAGGCGGAGATCCGATCGTCCCCCCGATACGAGAGGTCGATAACCTCCTTTTTTGTGCCATTGTTCCATATCTTGACCCGGGCTGACCCCGATCTGCCATGTTCAATTTCAATGGGCTCCCGGGTCAGTAGATGCGCATTGACA
>JAUVCY010000015.1 GCA_030595585.1 Thermoplasmatota archaeon | reverse complement strand
TATGCGGCGCGCCATACGGCCTATTCCTCCACCTCTCTTACCACGATCCTCTTTGCCCTTTTCTCCCCTTCCGGCCTGTAATCGAGCTCCAGCAGTCCCAGGGTGAGCAGGGTCTCGAGAAGCCCGCCCACCACCTTGTCGACGGGCTCCACCCTCTCGTGGAACTTCTCCTGCTGCCTGAGGTAGATCTCCAGCAAATTCGTCCCACCATCCGCCATCTCCCACAGGAGCGTCCCGATATCGTCAAGTGGGCGTTTGATCTTCGTAGGCCCTCCAAGGATCCCGTGAAGCTTTCTTTCCAGGGGGGAGAAGCTCTTGGGATATTCCAGGACGACGTTCCCGTCCCTGTAGCTGGACTTGACGTCGGCCCTGAGGGGGTAGATCCACCTTGGGTCGGGCCCCTTTCTCCGGGGGGAATCCATCATCTTCTTCTTTTCTGTCAATATCTCACCATGTTATTATGGTCAGGGCGATGACCGATCCGATACCGATGAGCGCGAAGATGAGCGTGAGGGTCCGATTCCGCCATGCGTTCCTGGCGATTATCGTAAGGGGCACGCAGACGATCATCAGCACCATCAGTATGATCACTATGGTCCCGGATGCCATGAGCTCCTATCGAAGAGGGTATTAATCATACTTTCCCACCGTTTAAGACAAAATGTTTATATATCAAATCTGTTTATTGTATAACATCAGGATAACAACCTCAAGTTGTATACGAGTTGATTACAATGGCCGAAGTAAAAGAGGAGTTCAGGGAGCCATTCGCCGAGATCGGGGAGACGGAGGCGGGAGCCAGGCTCATAGTGGAGCTTCCCGGCGTCCCGCAGGACTCGATCAAGATGGAGGTGTCCCGGGACCTGGTCACCGTCGTTGGCAAGGGCAGCAGGGGAAACTTCAAGACGATACAGGTGATGCCTTTTGATCCGGACCCCGAGAACGTGGTAGTGACCTATTCCAATGGGGTCCTGGTGGTAGAGGTGGCACGGATGGGGTCCGGGGAGGGGCCCCCTCAGGCGAACGGAACCGTGAAGATAGAGCCCCCCGGGAAGGGCACTGACGCTCCCGTGTCAGATCTGGAGAAGGTCTCACAGGAGAAAGGGCTCCTCCAGGAGAGGGCACGGATACTTCAGAGGGATTTTCACAACCTCAAGAGGAGGCATGAGGGCGAGAAGGAGTCGATCGCCGACAGGAAGGTAACCGAGATCGCCATGGGCCTTATCGAGGTCCTGGACGATTTCAACAGGGCGAGGGAGTCGGTCCTCATGTCCGAGTGCCCCAAGGGCACGTCGGATAACATCCTGAAAGGGCTGGAGATGGTGGAGAGGCGGGTGCACGGCCTCTTCGACAGCATCGGGATCAAGAGGATACGGTCCATTGGAATGCATTTCGATCCGCTGTATCACGAGGCGATCGGCCGATCCAGCGACCCAAAGATCGAAGATGATATGATCACGGATGAGAAGGTGGCCGGCTTCTTCTACAAGAAGGATGCGCTCAGGCCGTCGCAGGTTATAGTCAACAGAAGGCCCGATGAAAAGGGTACGGACAACAAAAAGAATAAGAGGTGAAATAAAATGGGAAAGATCATAGGAATAGACCTGGGGACCACGAACTCCGTGGTCGCCGTGATGGAGGGCGGCCAGCCGATCGTCATACCGAACAAGACCGGGGGGAGGACAACCCCCTCTGTGGTGGGCATAACCAAGAAGGGCGAGAGGCTCGTGGGAGATCTCGCCAAGAGGCAGGCCGTGGCCAATCCGGACAATACCATAGCCTCCATAAAGAGGAAGATGGGCCAGAAATCCAAGGTGAAGATGGCTGGTAAGAAATACTCCCCCCAGGAGATATCTGCGATGATCCTCCAGAAGCTCAAGGAGGATGCGGAGGAGTATCTGGGGGAGGAGGTCAAGGAGGCCATAATAACCGTCCCCGCCTATTTCGAGGACGCCCAGAGGCAGGCCACAAAGGATGCGGGCAAGATAGCGGGCCTCGATGTGAAGCGGATCATCAACGAGCCCACGGCCGCCGCCCTGGCATACGGCCTTGACAAGGAAGAGGACCTCACCATACTCGTGTACGATCTGGGAGGCGGTACCTTCGACGTATCCATCCTTCAGATCGGAGGAGGGGTGTTCCAGGTCAAATCGACCTCCGGGAACAACCACCTTGGAGGAGATGATTTCGACAGGAAGGTAATGGAGTGGATCTCCGGGGAGTTCAAGAAGGAGTACGGGATCGACCTGCTGAAGGACAAGCAGGCGGTCCAGAGGCTCAAGGACGCGGCCGAGAAGGCCAAGATCGAGCTCAGCGGAACCCCCACCACCCATATCAGCATGCCATTCATAACGCAGGGAGATTCCGGCCCCCTCCACCTGGAGATGGAGCTGACCAGGTCGAAGTTCGAGGAGCTGATAAACGACCTCGTCGTAAAGACGCAGACCCCGCTGAGGAACGCCCTGAAGGATGCGAAGCTCAAGCCGGAGGATATCGACAGGGTCCTTCTGGTGGGAGGTTCGACCAGGATACCGTTCGTGCAGGAGAAGATCAAGGAGGTCCTCAAGAAGGAACCCACCAAGAACATCAACCCCGACGAGTGCGTTGCCATAGGTGCGGCCATACAGGCGGGCGTTCTGACCGGGGAGGTGGGAAAGGACATGGTGCTTCTCGACGTTACCCCGCTCTCGTTGGGTATCGAGACGCTGGGAAGGGTGATGACCAAGATCATCAACAGGAACACCACGATCCCCACAAAGAAATCGAAGATCTTCTCCACCGCGTCGGACAACCAGCCGCAGGTGGAGATACACGTGCTCCAGGGAGAGCGCGCCATGGCCGGCGACAACAAGACGCTGGGCAATTTCACGCTACTGGGGATACCGCCAGCGCCCAGGGGACTGCCGCAGATCGAGGTGACCTTCGAGATAGATGTGAACGGCATAGTCCATGTCACGGCGAAGGACAAGGCGACGGGTAACTCACAGGATATCGTGGTCTCCGGCACGGGGGCCCTCTCCGATGAGGAGATCGAGAGGATGGCCGACGACGCAGATAAGTTCGCGGACGAGGACAAGGAGCGCCTGGAGAAGGCGGAGCTCCTGAACAGCGCCAACAGCCTGGTGTACACCACCGAGAAGGCCATGAAGGACTACAAGGAGAAGCTGGACGAGTCGGACGCAGAGCAGGTGCAGTCCAAGGTGGACGAGCTCAAGGAGGCCCTGGAGGGAGATGACAATGATCAGATCAAGGAGGCGGTGGAGAGCCTTTCGGAGGCGTCCCAGAACCTGTTCGCCAAGATGTACCAGGAGGCCGCCAAGGAAGAGGCCCCCAAGCAGGACGACGGGGAGGCCCCGGACGAGAAGAAGGGCTCCGATGACGACGACTTCATCGACGTCGATGCGGAAGATGCGTGAAATAATGTAGAGGGGGGAGCGTATCCTCCCTTGACCTATATGGAATAAGAACGGATGTGTACCGATGGCAAGGGATTACTACGAGGTGCTGGAGCTTGAAAAGGAGTCCAGCAAGGAGGAGATCGAGAAGGCATACCGCAAGCTCGCCCTCAAGTACCATCCCGACCGGAACACGGACGATCCCAAGGCTGCAGAGAAGTTCACAGAGATAACCCAGGCCTACGAGGTTCTCTCCGACGATAACAAGAGACAACAGTACGATGAGTATGGTTTCACGGAGGATGATGAAGGCAGCGGGATGCATCAATATCAGATGCACAACATGGACCTCAACGACGCCCTCAACATGTTCATGCGCTCTTTCGGAGGGGGTTTCGGGTCCATCTTCGGCAACGAGGATGACGGCATGTTCTCCCGGCGGCGGCCCGTTGCAGGGGACGACCGCGTTCTCCACGTGGCCATCACCCTCGAGGAGGCGTTCTCCGGGGTGGAGAAGGAGATCGAATCGAGCAGGCTCGCCAGGTGTCCGGAGTGCAGTGGAAGCGGCTCCAGGGATGGAAAAGCACCCGTGGGGTGCCCCGACTGCGGAGGCGCCGGACAGAGGAGGATGGTCAGGAGGCTCGGCCCGGTCCAGTACGTCACCACCACCACCTGTAATCGCTGCGGTGGGGAGGGGTCCATCATCAAGGATAAGTGCAAGAACTGCCGGGGGGCCAAGAGGATCAGGGAGAACATCAAGAAGATGGCGCCGATCCCTGCGGGGGTGGAGCCCGGCAATCGGCTCAGGCTGGCGGATCTGGGGGACGCCGGATTGAGGGGCGGACCGTCAGGGGACCTCTACCTGATCATAGACGTGGAAGATCACAGGTTCTACGAGCGTTACGGCGACGACATAAAATGTGAGATAACGATAACCTATCCCCAGGCGGTCCTTGGGACCAAGGTGGGAGTTGACACCCTTCACGGTCCTGTGGAGCTGAAGGTCCCATCGGGGACCACCTCTCATACCGTTCTACGGCTGAAAGGTAGGGGGATGCCCCACCTCAGGAACCCACACAGGTTCGGGCATCAGTTCGTCAAGGTGAAGATAGATGTCCCGAAAGGGCCCTCGATGAAGGAGAGGTCCCTTTTAAAGAAGCTGAGAGACCTGCAGGGCGAGAACCGGAAGTTCAAGGCCTGATCATCACCGGAAGGTAGTCCAGAAGGACCCCTCCCTCCTCCGTCTTCATTACGTTCTCCAGTTTGATTCTCAGCGGGTCGAACGTCCCCCTGCCTCCGGTAATGCCGGGGCCCCTTCCACCCACCAGCATCGGGCCATAGTAGATCGTGAAGCGGTCCCACAGCCCATTGTTGAGGAACCCCCATAGTATGGTGGGGCCTCCCTCCACAAGGATCCTGTCGATCCCCATGTGATGCAGTTTGGCCAGAGCTTTCTTCAGTGGGAACACGCCTTCCTTCGTATGAAGTGGAATGATGGTAATATCATCTCTTCTCCCCTCATTTCTCCTCAGGACCTCCTCGGTCCATGTATGGTCCACCTCGTTCCCGATGAAGATGATGGAGGGTCCAGGGGTCTTGAAGAACCTGGAGGATGGTGATACGCTACCGGTACCGTCGATCACCACCTTGGTTATCGGCAGTGGGTCCTGCACGTAATCGCCCTTTACCGTGAGCTTGGGGTCGTCCTTGGTTATGGTGCCGGCACCAACGAGTATGGCCCCATATCTCTGCCTGAGGGTGTGAACCCTCTTCATGTCCCACTCCTCGGAGATCCTGAGCCTGGTGCCGTCGGCGTACGAGAGTTTGCCATCGGCCGTCGAGGCGCAGTTGAGATGTACATAGGGCCTGATCATCGCCACAATAGGGAAAACCGTTGTATTAACCTTTAGCCCTCCGGCCTCAATCGATGGTTTTAAGAAGTTGTGAGTTACTTGTCGGGAGGCCGAGGTGAATGGGATGGAGGATATCGAGATCTATGAGTACAGAAGGCTGGACCTCAGGGATGCTGTGATCCTGGATGGCTTTCCAAGTGTTGGACTTGTAAGCACCATCGCCGCCAGCTATATCGTATCCTCCCTGGACATGGAGCTGATCGGGGTAATGGACTCCGTATATTTCCCCACAGTGTCGGTGGTTCGCGATGGGGAGCCTCACCATCCCGTGCGTTTCTACGCGGGGGACCTCGAAGGGCCGGACGGGGATTGGACCCGACTGGTGGTATTCCTCTCCGAGTTCCAGCCTCCATCGAACCTCATCAAGATGATATGCAACTCGATACTTGACTGGGCCCAGGATCAGAGGTGTTCATGCCTGATATCCCCCGAGGGGCTGGTCATAGAGGGCGAGCAGCCGGTCCCAAAGGAGAAAAAGGAGAAAAAGGTGAAGGAGGAAGGGGCGGAGGAGCCAAAGGTGGATCCCCCCGGCACGGACCTTTCCAACCAGGCGGAGAGCCAGATATACGGGCTGAGCTCCATGCCATCGGGAAAGGAGAGGCTGGAACGGGCCAAGGTCCCGCTGTTCCCGGAAGGGCTGATATCCGGTATCCCGGGCGTCCTTCTCAACGAGGGAAAGAAGAGGGATTTCGAGGTCACCTGCCTTCTGGCCGAGGCCCGTGACAAGATCCCGGACGCCAGGGCGGCCGCGAGGATCCTGGAGACGATGAAGGGATTGATACCGTATTTCAACATCGACCTGACCCCGCTCTATGCGGAGGCGGACCTGCTCGAGGCGAAGCTCAAAGGGATGCAGGCCATCAGCAAACCGGGGGGCAAGAAGACCGGTCCGAACCTCCCCATGTACGGTTGATCACATCTTTCTGCGGATCTTCTGGCTTTTTTTCCGCGATCTGGAGGACTTGATCACGTCCTTCTCCTCCACGACAATGGCCTCGACCACCGGCCTTCTGGTCATCTTGATATATTCGTTCAGAAGGGTCTGTTCGATCTTGAGGATCCCTGCCTGATGTGTGTACCACTGGGTGTTGAGAGCTTTTGTGGTCCCGATCGCGTTGTGCCTGTAGTAATAGTGAAGCATGAGGTGGAAGAACCGCCCTGTCGCCAGCTGCTGATCGAGCGTTCTCATGTCTCCTCCCTCGGTCAGATATGACGACCCCATGTAATAGGAGATCGCCCTGAGGAAAGGCGTGTTGATGAAGAACTTCCCATCCACCTTCACGCCGTCGAACATCTCGTTCATCGATCTGACCCCCTCCTGGCTCTCGAGGACCTTCAGGAAGTCCCATATTATCTGTGGGCTGTAGTTCCTGATGTCCTCCATTCCCAGTTCCATTAACGTCGCCGATCCCGATATGGAGGGCTCTATGAGCATTCCCATGAACCGCTCAAGCCTCTCCTTCTTGAAGGCATTTCCCCTATCGATATGGAACAGGATCGATGCGCCCAGGCCTATTCTGGAGATCTCGTCCAGGAACGGTTTCATCAACTTGGATACCGGCGCCTCGGAGAGCTTCGACGACAGCGTTAGCGCCGATTTTATATCCTCGGAGACCCTGATGCTGAGTAGGTTGGCCATTTGATCACTTACTCTACATATTTTTCTTTCCATATATAGTGTATGATATTTTGTCATTATAATGTAGGACATTTATTTGAAAACACATTACAAATAGACATCATAATTAACCATAACACTAGAATATCATTGGGTAACTATTAAATAACGATTCAGTTGTCCCTGCGGTAGAGGTAATAATATGCAAACACGAAGGAAGACGTTTCAGATCGCGATAATATTTCTGCTGATCATGACCTCGATGGCAGCGTTGGTCTACAACCTGCCCTACGGTTCATCGGCAAGCAACTACGACGTCAGCCTCACGGCTGACAATGCAAGCAAGGAGGTGGCCCAGGGCAGGTCCGTAGTGTATCTGCTCACCATCAAGAACGAGGGGAACAACGCGGACAGGTTCGATATCAACTTGACAGTGTCCAAGGACCCCTCAACGTGGCAGGTGACCCTGAGCCAGACCACCACGGCGTCCATGGCAAGCGGCGCCACATCACAGTTCACCGTGAACGTGAGGGCCCCCTCGTCGAACATCACGATAAGCTCGTACTGTCTGGCGACCATCAGGGTGGACTCGCGGATCGATCCGAGCAATTCCACCTCATCCGTCCTCCTCACCACCAACATAGAGAGGAAGTACGATGTGGAGATCGAGTCCCCCGCGCCCCAGTACGTGGACCCGGGCAGCTCAGCCACCTACACCTTCAACGTGACCAACACGGGCAACGATCTGGACGGATACACCCTGATAGCGGTGGATAAACCAACCGGTTGGACCGCCTCCATAAGTTTCAGCTCTTCGAACTACGCCTCGGGCACGAAGAAGCTGGCCACCATGGTAGTGAACACCGACAGCGATGCCCAGTCGGGAACCTATACGGTGACCGTGCAGGCCAAGTCAAGGAGCGATCCCGCGACCACGGCGAACCAGACGGTCATAGTGAACGTGAATCAGAAGTACAGGGTGACCCTCTCCACCGAGACCGGGGGCAGCTCCAAATCAGTTGATATAACCTCCAACAGCTATGTGACCTACACGGTCGAGGTGGCTAACAGGGGTAACGGCGAGGATGAGTCCCTCCTTGAGCTGTATATACCCTCCCAGTTCAAGAACAAGGGATGGTCAGGCACGATCCAGACCGCCAACTCCGGCCCCATGGATGCCGATGAGAGGAAGAACGTATCGGTGACCATATATCCCCCCAAGAAGTCCGATAACCCACAGGCGAACGAGGTGGGCGAGTTCTACGTGAATGCCACGTCGGATGGGGACGGGGCCAAGACGTCCCAGATCATGCTCTCCTGCGTGATACTGCCCTATTACAATCTATTCATAGAGAACACCGGGCCTTCCACCAAGAGCTGCCAACCGGACGGTACGGTGACCTTCAACTTCTGGGTGAACAACACGGGCAACGATAACGATGAAGTGTCCCTCTCGCTCCAGAAGGAGGACGGTTTCGCACAGTCCTCTATCTCCCCCTCCTCTTTCTCGCTGGCGAACGGGGGCTCCAGGTACGTGACCATCTCCATCAATCCCGAGGAAGATGTGGTAAAGGCAAGGGCATACACCTTCACACTCTGGGCAAACAGCACCAACGACGTGTCCAAATCCTACACCTTCTTCGTGACGATCGATAAGAACTACGGGGCATATCTGGACGCCCCCAGCGGTGCGATCGTCGCCTCCGCCCAGCCTGGTCTATCCTACACCTTCCCGGTGAGGATCCAGAACAAGGGAAACGGCAGGGATACCTTCGACCTCGGCGTCACCGGAGAGACGACCAAGATAACCACCGAGTGGAGCCCCCTGATCTCAAGCGCGGTAACATCACAGCTTACATCCGACGGTTGGTTCTCGTTCAATATCACCATGACCGCACCCTCGAACGCCACCATGGGCACCTACAAGTTCCTGGTGACCGGCACCTCCTGGGGTGACATCACGGTGTCCAAACAGCTGGAGCTCTCCGTGAGGATACCCCAGCTCTACAACGTGGACATGTCCGCCAACAAGGAGAGCGTAAAGGGACAGTATTCCCTCTCCTCCTCGGACCCGAACGTCGTGAACTTCACGCTGAACATCTACAACAGGGGCTCGGGAGAGGACGACTCGATAAGGATCAGGGTGAAGTCCGCTCCTGCCGATTTCTCCGGGCTCTACTCCGTCTTCTTCGTGGATGACGACAGGAGCCTCACGACCCTTGCAGTGGACGGTGTCGAGGATGCAAAGCTCCAGATCGAGATGCCCACCAGGTCCTCCGGGATACTGGCCGGCACCTACCAGTTCATCGTAGAGATCACAAGCGACAATGGAACGCTCCAGACGTCGGATGACAAGTCTGCCGAGATCCTCCTCAACCTGGTGCTTCAGCCCCTCCACGACGTGGACCTGCTGAGCTCAGCGAACAACACCAAGGTCAAGATCGGCAACAGTGTGACCTTCACGACCTTTATCCTGAACAAGGGCACCGTGGCCGATTACTACCTGCTTTCCATCGAGTATCCAAATGTGGACTACGTGGACTTCTCGATCTCGTCGCTGAAGACGCAGACCCTGCAGTCCCTTTCGGAGGAGCAGGTCAATGTCACCATCAACGTTCGAAACGGGGCGGACCCCAACCTGGGCGAGGTGTGGGTCAAGGTAGTGGCGACCCATCCTTCGGATGACACGATCACCTCGGATATCTACTTCACGGCGGTGTTCGAGGATGAGTATTCGGGAACCCTGGATACGAACGATAACTTCGAACAGGCCTATCCGGGAAACAGCGCGTGGTTCAACATAACCCTCAGGAACACGGGAACCAGGGCGACGGACACGTTCTCCATAGCAGTCGAGGAGGGCAAGGGCGACGATGTGTTCGACAACATCGAGATCTCCCCGGCATCCCTTATCCTCAAGCCGGACCAGGTGGCCACGATATCCATAAACATCACGGTGCCGTCCATTGACGACGAGATCATCAACAGCGGCATCTACGAGGTCGTCTTCAAGGCCACATCGGACGGCGAGACCACACAGACCTTCGACGACATCACGGTGGACAATCAGACCCTCAAGGTCAAGGTCATGCCGGTCTACAAGGTCCAGCTGCTGATACCCGAGGGGTCCAAGACGGTGGTTCCGGGCACCACACATACCGGTATTGCGCTGAACATCACGAACAAGGGAAATGATCCATCCACCATCAACGTCAAGGTGGACACGCAGACCGCATCCGGCAACAGGAAGTGGGCAACGATCTCACCCTCCACGGTTGCAGATCTGTCCGCCAACAGCGCAAAGGACGTCAACCTGAAACTGGTCATCCCGACAAATGCGGCAGCCGGCCTGGTGACCTTCTACTTCCGGGCAGAGGTGGCCGGGCACATAGAGGTGTTCGAGCTCACCACCTTCGAGGTAGTGGTCGAGGAGGATTACGATGTTAACCTGTATCTTGCGGCTACAGCCAGCATCTCCAAAGAGGCGGAGCCCAACGAGCTGGTCGAGTTCAAGGTCCTCATGAAGAACAAGGGCAATGCAATTGACAGTTTTGAACTATCAATGAACGCGGATAAACCCGTGTGGATCGGGGAGGAATTCGGCTTCCTCGTTGATGATGCCAAAACGAAATCGGTGGTCCAGACAGATGTGGCGATCGATGAGATACACCACATATGGTTGGATATCCAGGTGCCCGAGAATGCACCAGATGGACTACAGGACTTCACACTGACGGCGAAGTCGATCGGAGATAGCTCGATAAGCGATAAGATAACCTTGACGGTGGATGTCGCTCCCAACAGGGATGTCGAACTGCTTACGTCAGAGGCCACCAAGGATGTGATCCCGGATGTGGACCAGACAGAAACCGAGGTGGAGTACATCATACAGGTGGTCAACTTGGGCGAGGACCTGGACCCATTCAAGCTGGAGGTAGTGAGCGAGTCTACATTGAGGCCCGCACACATCGACGCCGTGGATTGGGCGTCCACCCCCAAGTCCGACTATCCGACGTGGGTGAAACTTGAGAAATCAAAGACCTCTTCGATCCCCAAGGGGGGCCAGGCGGAGATCACGGTAACCGTCAGGATCCCCGATAACTACTATGATCCCGCGGTGTTCAACACGGTGATCTGGGCATACTCCGAGGGGGAGGAGGGCCCATCGGACGACAAATACTCCGAGGTCCTTGTCCTCAAGACCGAGATCAAGCAGACCTATGGTGCCAATATCATCGTACCGCTCGATAGGCTGCCTACCAAGGACGACCTTTTGGACACCGAGAACATCCTGTATCAGGACTTCGTGGTGAGGGTGAAGAACACGGGAACGGGCGTTGATACCTTCAAGATAGAGATCGACGACGATGCCCTTCCAAGTTCATCATCGCTTGAGAGATCGGACAATTATGCCACGAGCATCAACCCCGAGGACTACGGTGAGATATCCATTCGTGTTGAGTTCGAACCGGAGACCGCCGTGGACAAATACAGGTTCAGCGTCCGTTGGATCTCCGAGGGAGAGGGCGACGGCTGGGACGAGGACAATGATTATACCACCACCTGGAAGGAGATCACGATCGAGGTCAAACAGACCTTTGGCGTATCTGTCGAGGTGGACAAGGAGCAGCAGGAAGGAGAGGTCGGCGAGAAGGTCGATTACATCTTCACGGTCAAGAACCTGGGAAACGATGATGACAACTTCAGGGTCGATATCTATGAGCCGGATTACAAGAGGTGGGTATCTGCGGACAAATCCTCATTCACCCTTGGACCAAAGGGAAGTGCCACCCAGGAGATATTGATCAAGATATCTGTTCGTATACCTGATGATGTGGAGGAGGCGCTGGCCGATCTTTACGATTATTCGATCACGTTCCGCCGTGATGTCTCAAACATCGTGGAGCAGGAGAAGGCCATGAAGACCATCAACATCACCCTTGAGATCGAGAACTTCTACAAGCATGAGATCACCACCGACGACGATATTCAGAACGCGGAGGTTGGTGACATCGTTTCGTACTCCTTCAAGGTGACCAACAGGGGCAACGGGGTAGATACCTACAACCTCAAGGTCCTTGGTGACAAGAAGATGTGGGGCCATCTCTCTGCCACCACGATCACCCTGGATCCCGACGAGTGGGTGCTGGTATCTCTGGATGTGACCGTGCCCTTCCTTGGAATGCCCGATAACTACGACGGGGAGACCCCTTACGTCACCGATGGCGAGGATGTCAAGAAGGACAACTACCTCTTTACCATCGAGGTGGAGTCCAGCAAGGACAGGAACGGTGATCCGGTGGAGGTCACCTTCACCACCTCCGTCGAGCAGACCTTCGTCGCCAACGTACCTGAAATGGATGAGGCGACCGAGGATAACCGCAAGAGCTGGGATGTCAACGACAAGAGCATGGTGATCAAGTTCTACGTGGAGAACCTGGGAAACAAGGACGATACCTTCAAGATAAAGCCTCCCACGGTGCTGCCCATCGGCTGGAGGCTCCTCATCAGCCCGACCATCGTGACCGTTGGAATGGGTGACCAGAAGGAGATCACGGTCACCATTTCCGCCCTGGAGGTGGACAACTTTGCGGTCGGCAAGCAGCAGCTGAGGTTCCAGGTCCTGCCGGACAGCGGGTCGCTCACAGGCAAGAAGGCGAAGGTTGAGTTCAACATGTACTTCAACGTCTCCGCCCCGGAGCTGGTGATGAAGGATGACTCCATCAAGGTCAACGGCAACCTGGTCACCGGAGAGAAGACCACCGTGGAGGTCACGGTCTACAACGAGGGTACCGAGACCGCAGAGGACGTGACCGTCTCGCTTTACGATGAGGACGGGACCTTCATCGGGGATGACGTGCAGACCATAAACTACGGCTCATCGGAGAAGTTCGAGATCGATTGGATCCCAACCTCCGGCAAGCATACCCTCCGCGCCATCGTGAACAAGGACATGGAGGATGTCATCGAGACCAACGAGGACAACAATGAGGCCAAGGCGGATGCAAACCTGCCAACGTTCGACTGGCAGGAGAAGCTGGGCGGCTTCTGGGGCATCTTCATTGTGGCTATCATCCTTCTGGTCCTGCTGCTGCTCGTCATCGTCTTCGCCTTCAACAAGAACCGCGAGGCCAAACTACTTACCCAGAAGCTCAGGTCCGCGGACCTGGGCGGCGGCAGGGCAGGTGGGCCCAGGAAGTTGATGAAGGAGGCAGGCGGGGCACCAGTACCGCCCAAACCTGCCGGCGGAGGACTGCCCTCAGCACCAGGAGCCGTTGCTGCACCCGGACTCGCTCCGGCAAAGGGTGAGAAGAAGGGAGGGGCCGCACCGAAGGGGAACCTCACCGTCAAGGTGAAATGCCCCGAGTGCACCACGGAACAGATACACCAGATAGAGAAGAAGCCGGCGGAGGTGACCTGCAATCACTGCGGTGTCATCATGCGTATCGGCGGATGATCTTCACTCTGGTCCAGGATATATCGAGGGAGAGGCAGGAGCCTCTCCCAGCTTTTATTTTTAATTTAAGAGCTTAGCCATATATAAGCCTAAATTAAATCATTGGAGAATCAGGGATTCTCCTGATCTTT
>JAUVCY010000338.1 GCA_030595585.1 Thermoplasmatota archaeon | reverse complement strand
TATGGGGCCCCTGGTCTGGGGGCCCCTTTTTTATTATTTTACTGGTTGCTCGCCTGGAACTCTTCCATGAACTCGGCAAGCGCCTTGACGCCTTCCATCGTCATGGCGTTGTAGATCGAGGCCCTCATGCCGCCCACGGACCTGTGGCCCTTGAGGCCAATAAGGCCCTTTGCGGTCCCTTCCTGGAAACATTGCGCCTCCAGCTCGGGTGTGGCCAGGTTGAAGGTAACGTTCATCAGGGACCTTGAATCCTCCCTGGCGTGCCCCTTGTAGAACCCGCCGGAGCCGTCGATCAGGTCGTAGAGTATCTTCGCCTTCTTCCTGTTGTGTTTCTCCATGGCCGGAACGCCTCCCATCTCCTTTAGATAATCAAGTGAGAGCTTGCACATGTATATGGGGAACACGGGGCCCGTGTTGAAGAGCGAGTTCTTGTCGGAGTGGGTCTTCCACTTCTGCATGGAGGGGGTCCTTTCAGGAACCCTGTCCAACAGATCCTCCCTGACGATCACCAATGTGACGCCTGCGGGGCCGAGGTTCTTCTGGGCGCCGGCATAGATCACACCGAACCTGTTGAGGTCCATCACCTTATCGAAGATGTTGGAGGACATATCGCAGACCAGGGGCACGTCCGATGGGACCTTGGGGATGTAGTGCATCTCGGTCCCGTAGATGGTGTTGTTCCCCGTTATGTGCGCGAATGCTATATCATCGTCGAACTGGACCCCCTGGGGGACATAGGAGAAGGTATCTTCCTCGGATGAGGCTATCACCTCAACGTCTCCGTAGAACCCGCCCTCCTTGATCGCTTTCTTTGACCAGACGCCGGTGTTCACGTACTGAGCTTTCTTCCCCGGGAGCTGAAGGTTCAAGGGGACCATGTAGAACTGGGTCGATGCCCCTCCCTGAAGCCACATCACCTTGTATTCGTCCTTGAGCCCCATAAGCTCCTTTACAAGTTCGGTGGCCTCGTTGTGTACCTTATCATACTCCTTCGATCTGTGGGATATCTCCAGAACGGACATGCCCGTACCGGCGAAATCCAGAAACTCCTCCCTGGCCCTCTCCAGAACGGGGAGGGGTAAGGTCGCGGGTCCTGCGTAGAAATTGTGTGCCCTCTTTGCCATTTTATTCACCTCTCATCTCAGCTTGTTTATCGTGAAGCCCGTCCACACCTTTGGATGGAAGAACGTTGATTTCTGTGGCATGCATTCGAAATTGGTGGAGACCGCCTCCACCTCCTCGCCCCTTGTGGGGTTCATGAAGAACACCGCCTGCGCAGTGCCCTTTACCGCCTTTATGGCGCCCTCAACCGCATCGCCGATGCCTTTTACGTATACGACATAGCCTCCGCCGGTCATTGTGCCATGGAGAAGCTTCTCCTTGTCGATGCCCAGAACCCTGTCGAGGATCGCGGAGTGAAGGATCGCAACGTCGAGGTCGCGAAGCTCCCTTGAGGCGTCGGGTCTGAGCTCGTCCATCACCTTATTGTTCACCAGCTCCATCGAGTGGAAACTTCCATCGTTCATGAAGAGGCCGAAGCCGTGTTTGCCCTCCTTGAAGAGCCGCTCCATCTCCGCGAACATGGCCCCCTGATCGTCCTGGGCCTTGACGGTGAAGTTCTCCCTCATCCCCTCAAGGACCTGCTCGGGGTGGAAATCCTCCAGGTTCTGTACGAGCCTGTGGGTTGGAAGTATCACTAGCCCGGGGTTGGACATGTTGACGAACGTGAGCATCCTGAATCTCGTTGAGTCGATGTCCATGTTCTCCTTTCTTAGCGCCAGCGCCGTCTTGTACCTGTGGTGTCCGTCGGCTATGATGGCGTACTTGTCCTCCATCAGGTCAGTGATGGCGGATACGTCATCCTCACTACTGATCTTCCAGAGCCTGTGTCTGATGGACTGATCGTCCACCAGGTCCATTACAGGGTCCGCCTCCATGTTCTTCTCCAGGATGGCGTCCACGCTACCCTCATGGTCAGGGTAGATGACGAATATCTGTCCGAACTGCGCCATCGTGTTCCTGCTGAGGTTGAGCCTGTCCTCGATATCCTTGGGGAGGGTCTCCTCGTGCTGGAGGACCCCCGAGAACTTCCCGGAGCTGTCCTTTTCCTTTGCGAACTCCTCCAGCTCGATGAGGCCGATGAAGCCGAACCGGAACAGTGTTCTATCTTCTATCTTGAAATCCTGTCCGTAGACGTAGAACGACTCCTCTCCGTCCTGGATCAGGTCGCCATCGGCTATCCACCTGTTCAAGAGCTCTTCTGCCCTGGTATATCGATCGGATGTGGGCGTGTCGTCGTCCCTGGGTTTGTTCTTCGTGACCCAGGCAATGCTCACGGGGGAGAGGGCCTGTATCTCGTCGACCTTCTTTCCCTTCATAACGTCGTATGGAGGGGCCACGGCCCTGGAGAGGTCTCCCACCTTCTTTCCGTCATACCTGTAAGCTTTGAAAGGAACTACTCGGACCATGGAGCGACATAAATATACACCTCCCTATTAATGTTTCTTTA
>JAUVCY010000194.1 GCA_030595585.1 Thermoplasmatota archaeon | reverse complement strand
AAGATGGAGGAGAAGGAGAGGGATGAGAAGGAGCACGAGGATGATGGTTTCTCCATCTTCAAGAAGAAAAAACGGGAGCCAATGCCGGAAAAGCCGGCCGCCACGGCCATCGACAACAGCGTGTTTGATGACATCGAATTCGATTGATCGGCTCAAAACTGGAACAGCGTCGCCTGCGAGGAGCCTTTATCCTCAAGGTCATCATCCTCAAGGTCACCATCTTCAGGATCACTATCCTCAAGGTCACCACCTTGAGGGTCAGACGAATCTTCTGATCCGTTGGAGTTCGCTTTCCCGTCATCTTCGGAAGTGAAATCGGACAATCCCCCCACATGGGCATGTTCAAGAGGGGATGCTTGCGCCTGCACGATCAGCTCTGCCTCCTTCATTATGGACTTGAGCTCCTTATCTGAAAGCCTTCCATCTGTCAGGTATTTCATATGTTTGATCGACAGGGCGGCATCGGCCGCCAAATGAGCGGCCAGCTCATGGTCCTGAACTATCATCCCCCGGTACCTGAAGATCGCATCGTCCTTGATGCTCCTTGCCGAGGTGTGGTTGAGCCTGCCAAGAAGCATCGACAGCTCCTTCAGATTTGCCCTTGACTCTTTCGTCCTGGCCATCACCTTGAGGTAATTGGGAAAACGATATGGGGAGTATCCCGAACTCTTGTGCCTCCTCGCGAGGCCAACGGATGCCATCATATCGTTCGCGTAACCCCACAGCTTGTAGTTCTGCCTCCTCCTCACCCTGCCCAGGTACACGTCCGCCCGGGAGAGCAGCTCCATCCCGTACTCGAGGTCCTCCGGATGGGGGAGCTCGGTATGGACGTTCTCCCCGATCCAGAGCAGAAGCTGGTCCGGGGTGAGGTCGGAGGAGAGCAGGGCGTCCCTGGACCCCTTCAGCGTCCTGAAGTGGAACACCCTCTCCAGCACCTTGAATATGTTCTCCCTGGTATCCCGAAAGCCAAGGGAGGAGATGTCCGATCCCACGATCCTCCTCCTTCCCGCACATAACATCTGCAGGTCGCCAACAGCGGAACGGAGGTCGCCATCCGCCCTGTCTGCAAGGCCCCTCAGTATCGTGTCGTCATATCCCACGCCCTCCAGGGCGCAGATCTGTGCCAGCCTCTTTGCCACCGAGATGGAGGTCAGCCTGCGAAATTTCACCGTGGCACACAGGGATCTGAACGCTGATCCGGACCCCTTTGTGAGGCCGTAGAGGTCGTTCACTATCAGGATCACGGGATGGCAGGTCATCCTGACCAGCTCCACGATCGCCTGCTTCCCCCCCCTGTCCGACATGTCGAGTTCCCCTCTCCTTGCAGAACCCTCGTGGAGGTTATCGGCCTCATCCATGATGAAGAGCTTCATCCTGGGCTCCGATCCCACCTCGAAACCGCCCACATCCGTTATATTCCTTGACTGGGAGCCCCTTGAGACCAGGGACCTGATCGCCTCGACGTTCCTGGCATCGGAGGCGTTCAGCTCCGAAACCTCCCACCCCATCTCTATCGCTAGTGCAAGGGCTGCGCTCGTCTTCCCCACTCCCGGCTCACCATCGAGTATTATCCCCTTTCTTGCAGGGGTGCGGCCCTGGGCCCACTTCCCCGCCCATTCGCGCATCTCCGAGATCGCCTTGCCCTGCCCTGCAATATCCTCCAGGCGCTTCGGCCTGTGTTTCTCTATCCATTCAAGGTCCGCAGGAAGGGGAGGATCGACCATCCCGTGGGGATTGACAGGGCGATACTAAACCCTTTCCTACAGGGGTCTTGCCTGAAAGTAAAAGGGGCCACTTCCACGACGTGGACCATGGCCCTGATCGAACCACCGAAGTGGGTAGACTTGACAACGGGATCGGAGTTGAGGGGCGCACACTTCTCAAGGAAGCGGTTCGATCAATCGGCCACCACGTGCAGTACCCCCGCACTGTAGTGTATCCAGACGTTGTCCTTGATCTTCTTTGTGAGCTCCGACAGGGCCGTGTACACCTTATCGTCGGTGGTCCCCAACCGTTTGGCCACGTCCACGGTCACCCAGGGCTCGTTGCCGTAATCGCTGTCCCTGATGAACTCGTACAGCTTCCTCTCGAAATCCGTAAGGTCTTTCATGGCCATCTGCTCACCGCCGCCCGTAGATCAGGTGGCTCATCTCCAACCGGTTCGGCCGACCCCACCGTCTCCCCATCTCTTCTTGACAACCCTGAGCTTTCTCCTCTTTCCATCCGCGGAGATGGAGGGTATCTCGAGCTGGTCCTTCCTCTTGATCCTTCCTGGGAAGTACTTCAGGAGTACGACCCTCGATACGGATTGGATCCACCTGTACGGGACCCCCACGCTCGCCCCATCTTCCACGAGGTCATCGTTCGTCTCGGTGACGATCAACTCGTAGACCTCTCCGATGTCCAGGTCTACAACAGCGTCCTCGATTATCCCAAGGGAGATCCCCTTGTCCGTGATGACCTCCAGCCCCTGAAGGTTAGTGACCTCTGTAAGCATATCTTATCCCTCACCTGCATATCGGAGCCGTGATAATAAATGTTTACCCACGGCCCCCTGTACATGGGTTAAATGGTACTTCTCCACTTTAATACTTTTTAAGATAATATTCACGCTAATGGATCGAATTCTGCGCCTATTGGTTGAATTTCGGGCTCGTGGGCCTCTCCCCTAACATATATTGGCCTAACTATATCGATAACGTTCCCCCATCTGCCCCCGGTGACGATAATGTCGGATATCAACCAGATCGAAGAGGGAGGCCAGGCACCTCCGTTTGCGCTGAATGACCAGGGCGGCTCGGAGATCACATTTGAAAGCCCCGGGAGAGGATGGATGATACTCTACTTCTACCCGAAGGACAACACCAGCGGCTGCACCAGGGAGGCCATCGATTTCTCGGAACAGAGGGGGGAACTTGAACGCCTTGGAGCATCGGTCATGGGCGTGAGCCCGGACGGGGAGAAGAGCCACAGGAACTTTATCTCCAAACAGGGCCTGGACATCACCCTCCTGAGCGATCCGGACCACTCGACCATCGAGGCCTACGGGGCGTGGAAGCTCAAGAAGCTGTACGGCAGGGAGTACCACGGAGTGGAGAGGAGCACGTTCCTGATAGACCCCAAGGGGAGGATCAGGAGGGTATGGAGGAAGGTCAAGGTCAAGGGACATGTGGATGAGGTCAGGAAGGCCCTCGAGGACCTCACCTCATGACCTGAAGAAGTTGGATATGATGAACTTATGATACGGGAGGGCGATCCCGGATATCATGTTCCTGACCGAGCCAATATCGTAGGGTACCTGAACCCTCTCCACCTCGAGGTCGCAAGAGACGGTCACGAATGATGCGCTCCCCCCGTTCTCCGCCCCCACGGCCCCGGGATTGACATACAGCCTGCCGGAGGCGCCCCTCATCATGAGATGCGAATGAGTGTGTCCAAAGAACAGAACATCCCCGTCGACGTCGGAATAGAAACCGTCCAGGAGATCGGCGGTGGGCGAGGGGAAAAAAGGCACACGGGACCCGCAGTCCTGTGGGTGCCTGTGCATCATCACCGCCCTGCCCGAGGGCGTGTCCATGGACCTCACCATGGGCAGGCCTCCCAGGAAATCCACCTGACCCTCTGAAAGCTGTGACCTCACCCAGTCGTGATGAGGTCGGCGTGGAACGATCCCCGTCGGCCCGAGCTCTGTGCCGTGGACAGTGTTGTGGTCGTGGTTTCCCATAACGCATTGGAACCTCCTGTCGCCCATTATCGTATCCAGTACCTCGGATGGCTGCGGCCCTATGCCCACGAGGTCGCCAAGAACGTATATGAGGTCGATATCCTCCAGCGATACCAGGACCGCCTCCAGCGCGTTGAGGTTCCCGTGTACGTCGGATATGACCGCGAAGGTCTCCATACGTGCCTGAGGTCGGGATACATCATCAATCTTTTGGAGATGACACCTCTGCAGGGCCATCCTTTGAGGCCCTCCTGACGGGTGAGAATCCCCTTGCCTTGACCATTGGACCATCATCCTTCACTACCCTGCGGAAGGGCCGGGCCTGGACGCCCCTCTCCCCCGTTGTCCCTCCCCTCCGATCCAGCTCACGATCTATGCGCTCATCCTCGATATCCCCCGATCTCTTGACGCGGAACCATAGGACCGCACCTGTTGTTCCTATCACTATCAGCACGGCCAGGACGATGCCCGTAAAGCCCCAGAGGCTCAACCCCTCGACATCTATATCCTTCGAGTAGGTCGACCCATCCCCATCCCCGTCCACGATCGTCAGCTTGACGCTGTAGGTGCCGCCCCAGGTGTAGCTGTGCTCCACGGTCGGGCCTTCCGTCTCTACCTTCTCCCCGTCGTCGAACTCCCAGATGTAGGAGAGGCCCTCCATGTCCCAGCTGTCGTCGATAGCCTCGGCGGCGAAGGTGACCTTCCTTCCGTCCCTATCGTGGGTGAAATAGCCGCTGGGAGGGTCGTTCAGAACGTTGACGTTGATGGAGGAGTGGCCGATGCCTCCGTGACCATCCGTGAC
>JAUVCY010000005.1 GCA_030595585.1 Thermoplasmatota archaeon | reverse complement strand
CGAGGAGCGCAACGGTTCCCTTGCGGGTGACACACGTGCCGCGGGAGGGGGGACGGGTGATATCCAAGATGGGAAAGGGGGGATGATATGAGACCAGAGTCCCGGCTGCTTCTTGTGCTCACCCTCTGGATATCGATCTGCCTTGTATTCGTAAGGGAGCTGGAGGTGCTGTTCGTACTGGTATTATTGTGTATTCTGGTCCTTCGGGTACTGACCGATCTCTTCACCTCGAGGTCGTTGAAGGACAGGGTTGATTTCTTCATCTACACCTTTCTTTTGATCTTTGGTCTCATCGTGATCAGAAGGATATTTCTCATCCTCTCCCTGTGATCCTTCACAAGGTACACTGTTGTCCAACTGTTCAATTAAAGATTGTTACTTCGTTCACTTGTTGATAATTACATGGAAAAGGTATATATAGATTAGTACATAGCAGGTACCATAGGATCAAAGTAGGTGGCGCTTCCCAGAGGGTAAGTGTGCCGTAGAGAGAAGAAACGAAATATATTGTTCGGAGTTGAGAGAGATGAAATTCAAGATAAACGAGAAGATGATAGTTGCAGTGGCAGCCGTGGTCTTCTTTGCGGCGTTTGCGGCCATTATATATTTCGACCAGCCTCACGGCGGGGTAGGTGCGGGATATGGGTCCAATGAGGTTTTGTTCGATATTGAGAAAGGTACAGGGCACATCTCGTCCACCGATATCCCCGATGATCTTCTGATCCTGGGGATGGGGCAGGAGGCAAGTTTGAGCTTCCCGGTGATGAATACAGATTCGGATAACGATGTCGATACGGTTGAGATCACCATTCCAGGAGCGACCGTGATATCCTCTGAATATCAGTGGTTCGAGGCCGGTGAGCATATCTGGAACCTGGACAACTCAACTGCAGACGACGTGGTAAAATATTCTGCCGAGCTGGACTACGCGGGATCTGCATATGGAGGCTCCGAATATTACGATGTGGCCGATGATGATGCGCTCGATGCATTTGACAACCTGACCGGTGAGGCTATTACGTTCACCGTTGATTTCACGGCACCCGAGATATCCGGTTTCATGACCGGTACGAGCGCGATCAAGGTAGAGGCAAGCGACATGATAGAGGAGGCGACAGAAGACTCTGCCACCGTTGAGTATCCCTACCTTATTGCCGAGGACAACGACGTGTTCATCATATGCATCCTTCAGCCCTCTGGATTCGATCTTACCATTTCATATGGCGATCAGACCCTCTTTGGGGGCAGTAGAGCAGGCGATTACGAGACATCCCCTTACGGCATGAAGTATACTAGCGGAGATCAGCAGATAGCGGTTCTGGACAAGCCCAGCGAGGGCACAGTCGTTCTACCGATCGTTACGCCTCAGGTGGGTGTTTTCGGTGAGTTCCACCTCAAATGGTTCGAGTTCACCGTCACCGATGTCACTTCAGCGGCCGTTGACACCAACGTGATAGAGGAGGACTATGTCGATATCATTCCCGAGGGATGGACCGGACCTCTCAACACGGACCTCGATGAGGACGGTATCCTGAATGCCAACGACGATGATATCGATGGAGATGGGTATCTCAACGATGTGGACCCGGACCCATACAACTCAAATGTGGGCAACAGCCCACCTACTGGCCTGACCGCGACCGTCGACCTCGCAACGATCAAGGAGGGAGAGACGATCACATTGTCTGCTTCCGCCTCCGATGTGGAAGATGACCTCACATACACCTGGAGCAATGATATCAACGCCCTTACCTACTCTGGAGAGAATTGGACGGTGGCTGATCTCGAGCCTGGGACCTATATCTTTACCGTGTCCGTGACCGACGGGGTGAACGCTCCAATCACGACTGATGTGACCGTGATAGTAGAGAAGGAGGATGAAACCCCAGGACCGAACCTGGTCGTTATCATCCTGATCGTGATAGTGGTGCTTGCGATAATCGGAGCCGTTGTGTTCTTCGTGATGAAGGGCAAGGGCGAGGACGAGGAGGAGGCGCCGACGGAGATCGCCCCCGAGGGCGAGGGCACCTATGTCGAGGAGCAGTTCGAGGAGCCAGATATGTTCGGTGAAGCTCCCCCGATGGAGGGGCCCCCGACCTTGGATGAGCCCATACCAACGGAGATGGCCTATGAACCGGAGGCAGCCGTAGAGGAGGCCCCGATGTACGAGGAGCAGGTAGCGATCGACGAGTCAGAGGCGATCATGGACGAGGAGAGCCAGGAGGTCCAGGACCTTGAGGCCCTTATCGACGACCTGGAGTCGGAAGAGGATGAGGAGGACGTCTGTCCCGAGTGCGGAACCCTTCTGGAACCAACCGACGCCGAGTGTCCGGGATGTGGGGCTCAGTTCGAGGTTGCCCTGGAGTGCCCCAGTTGCGGCGGTACTGTGGCGGAGACCGACGAGGCGTGCTCCAGCTGCGGCGTGTCCTTCGTCTGATAGGCAATTGTACAAACGATGGGGAGCCTGAAAAGGCTTCCCTTTTTTTTATTTTGAATTTAAACATAATATAACCTAACTTTGACATATGAGCACGGATTAGTGTCAAAGTGAGGTTTCTCCCAACATTGACAAGCTCAGATCATATTCGATCTGTCAAAGTTGGGATATAAACCAAAATAAAAAACCCAAACGATAACGATCAACCAAGCTTCTTCATCTGAAAGGTCCGATAGCCCATCAGGACCTTGACGCTTCCCTTCGCCCTGAACTCCTCATCCAGCTCCTGGTCTCCCGTATCGACCCTGAGCACTTTGGTCCTCTCCAGCTTCTGCGGAACAGATACCACCATGATATTCTCCATCCCCACCCTTCTGACCACTGCAGGACTGATCTGCAGGTTCCCCCTTCCCAGGAAGAAACCCTGCCCCCCGATCGGGGAGACCACGATGTAAGCGGTTCTTTCACGCTCTTTTCCCGCATCGAGCTTTTCAAGCTCGGAGAGGATGACCCGCTCGCTGCAGTCCTTGGCTATCAACTTGCCACCCATGACGATGTCCACCCCAAGATGGGTCTTGTCGATATCGATCCCCTTGCCTATGGACTCCAGGGTGCCCCCGGGACCCAGTATGTAAATGGATCCAGGCTCCCCATCCATCTCCTCCTCCATGTGCTCCACGATCTCATTTATGTAATCCTCCACGGTCGCCTCCTCCACCATGAACTTCCCCATCTGGATGAAGGAGGGCTCGTAGAGCGTCCTTGCGATACCGAACAGGGCGATGTTCCACTCTCCCCTTCGGTATCTCTCCTCATCAAGGTCCATGATCTCGCCTTCGCCTGTGGTCATCTCCCCTCTGATGAAGAACTCGAGAAGCTCGCCCCCCGTCCTGGGATCTATTGCGAAGATGCCCGAATGCATCTTCACCCCGGAGGGGACCCCGAACATCGTCTGCTCGGGACCAGCGGCCGAGAACACGTCCCTTGCCGTCCCGTCCCCTCCGCAGAATACCAGAAGATCGATCCCCATCTCAACTGCTTTTTTCACGAAATCCCTGGTATCCTCGGCGGTGGTGATCTCTCCATGGTCTGCGATGACCTCGATGGTCCATTGTGGGACCTGGTCCTGCATCAGGATATCCTCACCCATGGACCCGGAGGGTGTGAGCCAGTGGACCTCGATATCGGTCCTGTGCCTCGTGTACGCCTCGGCAAGCCTCTTGATAGCGATGTCGGCCCTGCCCTCCGCCCTCTCTGTTGCGCCCCTTTTCCTTGCCTCGTCAACCACGCCGTCCGTCCCTTTCAGTCCCACCTTGCCGCCCATGCCGGCGACCGGATTGACGATGAAGCCTATCCTGATCATGTTAGCTGCATGGGGGTCGGTATTTTAAAACCATCGAATGTTCCTTGGTGATCAGGTTGCCGTTTGACACGATCTGTGGAGGTCAATCCCTGACCGCCTCGGCCCAGTGGTTCCTCCCGTCGAAGTAGGAGCGGACCAGCTTCCATCCTGATCGGGTGACCTCCTCCTCGAGCTCCCCGGGTCCGTAGAGGTGGTAGAACCTCATCCTCTGTACACCTTCCTTCCACGGCACGAGGAAGTCTCCAGGAAGTGGTCCGTCCAGGGGTCCGATCTCCCTGCTGCCATCTATCCTGGATAGGTGCTCCTTTCTGAACCTCTCCTGGTCCCACGTCCAGGCCGATACCTGGATGGACCCTCCCGGCCCTGTGATCCTCAGCGCCTCCCTGAGGGAGTTGATCCTCTGGTCCCTTGTGGGGAGGTGGTGAATGGAGGCGATCATGATGCAGTTGTTCACTGATCGGTCCTCGAGTCGGAGGTCCTCCAGGTCCGCCTGGATCAAGATGTAGGTCCCTTTCGGGGCCACCTCATTTTCCAACCGTTCCCTGGAGTGGTTCAATTGCTCCGATGAGCTGTCGATCCCAATGACGTCGCATCCCAGCTCCACACATCTTGAGATCGCGCGCCCCGTCCCGCATCCCAGGTCTGCGATCTTACAGGGGGAGACCTCCTTCAGAAAAGCCTCCGTGGGCGGCCATATCCTCTCACGTGTCCTGGAGAAATGGGGAGCGATTGCGTTGTATGCTTCCCTCACCTGCTCCTTTATGTTCTCCCCGTCCGGTCCTGCTGGCGTCATCTTGAACATCTTATGGGCGTTTCCCTTGATAATGGATTTGTCGGGAAGCTCAAATTCAATCTACCCTCAAATTTTCTCTTCAGGGTGGATATTGGAAGCAAGATCTGGATCGGACGACCATCAACGTCATATCTCACATCATCATCGGATTCGATTCGACCTTATCCTCGAATTCGTTAATGTCATTTTTTGTGTATTGATCAACGGGCTCCTCAAGTGCGTAGTTCTTCAGGAAACCGCACTTCTCACACCGGTAGGAGACGATGGAATAGCTGTGGCCCAGTCCGATCCCCATGATACTGGTGGCCTTCCTGGACCAGTGCTGAGGCCCCGAGGTCATATAGCTTTTATCGATCAGTTGCCCCGGCACCATTTTCCCGGAGCACTCGGTACATTTCTTCTCCTCAAGCATCATATATCTCACCTAAAAGATCGGATAACAATTGACCTCAATGATATTGAAGTTTTCCTCTTTTGCCATTATCCACGATCACAGCTGTTTTTTCCTATCATATACTTTTCTTTTGATTAGAGAAACCGAAAATAATATGGATATGAGAATACCATAGATATCCAATGATGGTAAATTGTCATATTCTGGATCATCGGGTGTAATAATCTCATCCTTGCTATCATCGTCATCAGGTGAAATTATCTCATCGTTATTGTCATCAATAGTACCGTTATCCCGGATGGACCTTAATTCCCATGAATACAGGGTCAGGTTTAAACTGTGTATATGATTGGAACATCTTGTGATGTTCACGATCACACGGTCTTTGGCATTGACACCATACAGGTCGTATGGATGGCATATTGCTTTGATAACTTCACCGTCCGAGAGGTTCATCCTACTTTTATTCTCATGTACGAAATTACTGGTATAATTTCCCATTATGGAGAGATTGATGAAGGAGATATCATCGCCTTGATCATTTTGAGTGGTGGTAAAATTCAGGATGGTTGCATTCACGTCTTTAAAATGATGCTGTTCATAAACATATCCTTCGGTCGATCCAGAAAAATGAACCGAGAGGAATAACATCCCAACAGCTGTGAAATATACTACGTATCTGTAGATATTCATTCTTCAACCTTGTTATCCATGATATTGTCGCACTATAAGTCTGCTGGTAGAGGATATAGACCGTTTTTTAATAATATCAACACTGAGAAATTGGCTCTTTGAGCTCTTGCCATCAATATTTCCAGTTAGCACAATTTCAGGAACGAGTTTCTCCGTTTTCCTCGGCGCGGGAATGAGACGCCCCTCTTTTAAGGAATTGCATCTCCATAGATCAGGATGTTCAACCGATGCACCATAACCATTATTAATACATACCCGACTTGTTTATGTTACTGGCATGAACATTTACAACCATTTCGGAGGTATCATCTGATGAGAAAGAGGGCCGTTCGCTCGTGTTCTTTCGCATTAATGTTCATTTTTACCATCCTCCTGCCCCTGCTGGGTGCCGTCTCGGGCTCCGATATGGTGGATCGAACCAGGGAGGGGATCCCCCTCTCCTATGATCTGCGTGATGTGGATGGGAACAGCTACGTGACAGCCATCCGTTCTCAGGAGGGAGGAACGTGCTGGGCACACGCCGCAATGGCATCCATGGAGTCGAATCTGTTAATGACCGGGAACTGGTCATCCGGGGGAGACAACGGGGAGCCGAACCTGGCGGAATATCACCTGGACTGGTGGAACGGCTTCAACAATTTCTCCAACCTTGACAGGGACCCCCCCGAGGGTGGTGATCTATGGGTCCATTACGGCGGTGATTACCTGATGACCGCAGCGTACCTGTCGAGGGGGGATGGCGCGGTGAGGGATATCGACAGTCCCTCAAAGAAGACCCCCTCCAAACTATGGTCGCCGACATATCACTATTTTCGCCCCCGTCAGATCGAATGGTACATCCTCGGAGAGAACCTTGAGAATATTGACATGATCAAGGGGTCCATAATGGATCATGGCGCCATCGGGACCTGCATGTATGCCTCGGCAGAGTTCATGGAGCAGACCAATTTCACCTTCTACCAGCCGCCAACGGATAACAACCTTGTCAATCACGCCATCGCGATAATAGGCTGGGATGATGACAAGATAACGCAGGCCCCCCTGGATGGCGCCTGGTTGTGCAAGAACAGCTGGGGTTCTGATACGCTGCTGGATGGTTTCTTCTGGATATCGTATTATGATAAGTGGGCCTGCAGGGACCCCTACCTGGGAGCAGTATCCTTCCAGGACGTGGAGTTCAGCGGTTTCGACAGGGCCTACTTTCACGATTACCACGGATGGAGGGAAACGCTCGAAGTAACAAATGAGGGGTTCAACCGTTTCGTTGCCGACAGGAATGAGTCGCTGGAGTCCGTCAGCTTCTTCACGGCAGAGGATGATGTTTATGTGACCATGAAGGTCTTCGACTCCTTCAAGGACGGGAGATTGACAGGTGAGCTGTCGGTCATCTCCGCCCATGAGGATCATATGGGCTTCCACACCCTGGACCTCCCGGAGATCGTCAAGCTCGAGGAGGGCGATGATTTCTACATATACCAGAGCGTATCCAGTGGAGGCCTGGCAATGGATAGGACCTCCCAGGTGCCGGTCCTTCTCGATGGTACCAGATCGGACCCCTGGGTAGTGTCGAGATCGGATGCGGACCAGAGCTTCTATCATGAGGATGGGGTCTGGAAGGACCTGTACGAGCGGAACGAGACATCCAACCTCTGCATGAAGGGCCTTGTGAGCATCCTGCACATCACAGCTCCAGGTCCCGATGACCTGCTTGGATACAATGGGACGATCTCCGGCTGGTCCTCCAATTCCGTTTACAGGGTAGAGGTAAGCATAGACGGAGGCCCCTTCGAACTTGCAGATGGAAGGGGGGAGTGGGAACATCACATAGGGACGGATATCACAGGATACGGCCCTCACACCGCGAAGGTCAGGGCCCACTACGGAAGACTCCATAAGGACAGGGAGATATCCTTCTACCTGGACGATGAGCCCCCAACCCTGGAGGTGACGACAATGGGGCTTCAGGGAGATGACGGCTGGTACCTTGGCAATATCTCGATCAACATCTCCGCAACGGATGATATCGCCGGCGTTGGGGAGATCCTGTACGAATTGGATGGAAATGTATCGATGACCTATCAAGGCAACATATCCATCACGGGAGATGGGGGCCATCAGATCATATACCATAGTGTGGACCGGGCAGGGAACATCGGGGAGATAGAGGAGATGGAGTTCCATCTCGATACCACTGCCCCCGCAACCTCACACGAACTTGTCGGAGGAGAGGGAAAAGAGGGCTGGTATGATACCGGGGTGATCCTCACCCTCTCCGCCGTGGACGAGATGAGCGGTGTACGTGCCGTTCAATACAGGGTCAACGGTGAGGCCTGGCTGGATCATTCCCACTCCGTCAACTTCGATATCTCCGGCATTTACACGGTGGAATACAGGTCCAGAGATCTCGCTGGCAATGTGGAAACCGAGGGGTCGGTCTCATTTTCCATCGATACCGGGACCCCGGTCACAATGTTGACCATCACAGGGGAGGAGGGGCGGGAAGGATGGTACACGTCCAACGTCACTGTAAACCTCTCGGCAGAGGATGGACACTCGGGCATCCAACAGATCAGATATCGTTTCTTCGAGAGCAGGTGGGAGACGTACTCGGAAGAGATGGAGCTGTCCGGGGAGGGGGAGTTCATCATAGGCTACCATTCAAGGGATATCTGTGGGAACGAGGAGGAACCGAGGGCGGTGGTCCTTGCAATGGACCACACTCCCCCGCACACCACCATACAGGTAGAGGGGAAGGGAGGTGTGGATGGATGGTTCATTGATCCGGTCACGTTCACGCTGAAGGGATCCGATGTGATCAGCGGTCACTACAGCACCGTCTTCAGGTTGGATGGCAACCCCTGGAATGAATATGATGGTTTTTTCCAGGTGATGGTGAATGGATACCATCTCCTGGAGTACAGGTCGCAGGACAGGGCTGGAAACTGGGAACAGATAAAAAAAATGGAGTTCAAGATAGATGTTTCACCCCCTGTCCTGACACTGGGTTCCCCCGCCGATGGTTCCACCTTGAAGGATGTGAATGTCACGATAACCTGGAATGTAACCGATAGCGGGAGCGGCATCTCGCTGATCACCATCTCAATGGATGGAGGAGAGGATCTCATCCTCTCCGCGGATGCGAGGAACCATTCGATCAGGGGCCTTGAGGAGGGGAACCACTCGTTCTCGATCGCCATAACAGATCTCGCTGGAATGAAGACCACCGCCGAAGGGGCCTTCAGGATCGATCTGACCGTGGCACTGCCTATCGTTCCGGTTCCGGTCCCCGACGAGATAGAGGAGGATACAGGTCCATGGTATCTTCTCTCAATAATCCCGATCCTGCTGATCGTGGGAATGATCTTCATGGCGATATTTATTAAGAGGAGAAAAGGAGCCGTTCACGGTCAGATCGAAGAGCCGGAAGAGGGGATGAAAGAGCAGGTTGAAGTCTAATCCTTGAACATCTCAGGATCGAAATGAGGGTAGTGTCCACTTCTCCTTTCCCTGATGTTAATAACGACGATGCCCACGCCGATAAGAGCTGTCAATACGACCACCACAACGATAATTATCACAATTAACACCCACAGAAGTGACTCGCTCTCTTCTGTCGTTTCCACAGTTTGAATATCATCGATACTTATGAAGAGATCGCTGACCTGTGAACTGTCCCCCTCCCCCACCGTGTTGATCGCAGAGACCCTGTATCGATATATCAGACTCACTGTGACGTTGTTATCCTCATACATTGTGATATTGGGCAGGGATGCAAGGAGGACCCAATCCAGGGAGCCGATCCCACGATAGACATTGTAACCCGTAATTGGCGACCCGCCATCATTTTCAGGAGCTTCCCATGAGATGTTGATGTGGCCGATGCCGATAGTCGGTTCCAAATTCCGAGGTGGGTTCGGCACCGACGAAGGGATCACGTCGACCTCAATGGAAAATACCCCCTCACCAAGTTCGTTCACACCACAGACCTTGTAGTAATGGGTCTTACCGTTGACCAGGTTCCCGTCAACATAGGAAGTCGTTCTTACCTGGTCTGTTACAAGCCTCATATTGTCGGTGGTCCTCCCACGGTATATGTGGTAACCGGTCAGCTCGAGCCCACCATCATCAACGGGCGCATTCCATGTCAAGGTGGCCATCTCGTAACCAGGGACTATGGAAAGGCCCGTTACGATCTCCGGTGTGGATGCCGGCATGATGCTTTTTTCTATGCTTCTGGGCCCTTCCCCTATCTCGTTGAACGCGCTGATCGAGTAGTTATATATCACTCCATTTACAACATCAACGTCGTCGTAGGAGGTTACAGCCTCCAGTGTGGTGTACAATGAGAGATTCGTCCCCCATACGCCCCTGTAGATATTGTAGCCAAGTATGGGGAATCCTCCCACATCGTCAGGACCGTTCCAACCCAGAAGGATCCTTTTATCCCCTGGTAAGCTAGTAAGCTTAACGGGGTTCCCAGGTACACTCGCGGGGGTTGTAGATGACCCGGCACCCATGGGCCCCTCTCCCTCGGTGTTGTTGGCGCTGATGCCGTAGTAATATGTCACTCCGTTGACAACTCCTTTATCGGTGTACTCAAGAACGTTCTTCAACCCTCTGAGATATTCAAGCGACCCGGAAGCCTCCCCCCTGTAGATATTATATGCATTGATGTTGAGTCCACCCGTATCCGAGGGCGGGGCCCATCTCAGGATCACCTTATCGTCACCCCACTCGAGTTCGAGGTTGAGGGGTTCGCTCGGTATGCTTCGAGGTTTTGTTGTCAAAACATCGCTCATCGGGCCCTGTCCAATATCGTTGAAGACGGCGACCTGATGTAGATATTTCTCCCCATTTGTCAGTCCCGCATCCAGAAAGGTCGTCCCGGAAACCACCCCCACCTCTTTCATGTATCCAGGGGTTATACCTCGATATATCCTGTACATCATCGGGGCCGATCCACCCTTATCAACGGGCGGTTTCCAGCTAAGATGTACCTCCTCGTCCCCGTGGAATGATGTGAACTCTTCAACCTTCGAGGGGGTCATGGAGAGGTTGAACAGGGAGATGAAGCCGTCAAAGGCCCCCCCCCTGAAAGAGGGAGATAGTGAGCCCGGGGTGGTTGGCAGGTTCGTTGAGCTCGTGTATCCTGTGACAAATACACAGCTGTTATCAAGGTAGGCAATGCCGGTGCCAAAATCCTCATTGTCCCCTCCAAAGAAGGTAGTGTACAGAAGCCTCTTGCCCGATACGTTCAGCTTGCACAGGAAAACGTCGGTCAATCCCCCGTTGTAGGTCCTGTCGTACGCGAAATCACTTGCGGGAAAGCCCATGGACTTTGTGGTGCCCACCACATAGACATAGCCCTCATCATCAATGTCAATATCATAGGCCCCATCGAAGTTATCACCTCCAATATAGGTCGAGAATATCAGGTGGTCTCCCGAGATGTTCATCTTGGTAACTACCGCATCCATTCCACCATTGTTGAACCGGTTGTAGGAGTTGATGGTCGATGGATAGTCGATCGAATTAGTACCTCCGGTCAGATACGTGTAGCCGTCATCGTCAAGGAGGATCTTCATTGCGTAATCCCCCCCGCTCCCCCCAAGATATGTGGATCGATCAAGGGACCCACCGGAACCATCCAGGACCGAGATGAACAGGTCCTGATCTCCTCCGTTGAACGTTGTGTCAAATGCCCCTGGGGTCACGATCAGGTCCTCGGATGCGGTCTCACCAAGTACGTGCGCTCTACCCTGGGCGTCTACCGCGATGGACCATATCTCGTCGTAAACAGCGCCGCCCAGGTATGTCGAATAGGCCATGGAGGTTCCCGAGCCCTTCAGCTTGACAACGAAGGAATCGGAGGTCCCTCCATTGTAATCCTCGGAGATAACTCCCGATGTGGTTGGAAAATTGATCGATTCCGTGTTCCCTCCGACGTAGATGTCTCCATATGGGCCCACTCCAATGCAGGTCCCTGTATCCGTCTTGTTGCCTCCGAAGAGGGTGGACAGCCTGAGTGTATCGCCCATCGGGCCTATGGAGAGGGCAAATGCATCCGGCCCTATTCCATCGACCTTGGTATCAAACGCCCCGGGTGTCGTGGGAAAATTGGGCGAGTCGGTGTACCCTGTCAGAAACACGTTATTCGAATCATCCAGACACAGGCCCATACCCACATCTCCGCCGTAACCCCCAAAGTATGTGGAATACTCGAGAGAGGTCCCACCCTGTCCCAGCTTGGAGATGAAGATGTCCCAGTCCCCTCCGTTGTACTCCTCATCGTAAGCCCCATTTGTTGTGGGGAAATTGGTCGATTCAGTATACCTCGCAACATACACATCGCCCGAACCGTCAACGGTGATCTGCGTGGATTCGTCCCATCCCGTCCCCCCCAGAAATGTAGAGAATATCAGAGGATCTCCGGGGACAGCCCTGGTTTCTCCACCATCCGTAAAGGTGAGAAGGTCCCCATTGATGATGATAGGGGAGGATGTCTCCTCTCCAAGTGTTGGAACATCCTCGTTGACCAGTTCCATCAGAGCGTTGAAATCCCACGAGGTCCACCTATCATCGGGAGATCGAAGGATATCATCTTCGTACCGTTCGACCTGGATCATCAGGTCTGTATTCTGGGCCCAGGGCTCTCTTTTTAGCTCCATTGTATAGTGGCCGTCATCAAGCTCGTGGATGAGATCGAACCCATCCCACAGGTCCTCGTAGACCAGTTGAGTATAGCCTGGCACTCCGGTCACCCACATCTCGGGATCATCTCCGTAGAAGAAATTTGAGTTCCAGGACGTTTTATCCATTCCCACTGGATCGGTCCCGGTGGTATCCAGGAACCTGATCCTGTATGCCTCACCTGGATCGGGAGGGGCCGGCAGGACCTTCCGATCCCCATATTGACCCGTGCTGACCAAACTATCCGGCCCCGATGGATGGCCCTCCGTGTTCTCTCTGCTGATGATCATACCATCATCGAGGAACCCGAGCGAGAGCCCGGAAGAGGTCGTGTAGTACAGGATATCATCGTCAGCCAGCTGTCCCATGTTCTCCATGAACGTGATGGAGGACCCAATGGACCCTGGACCATCCTCTGTCCCGGACCCCGTTATGGGTTGGTCCACCATCTGATAGGTGAGAGCTCCCTCCGGGCCGTTGGAACCATTATCATGAAGGATGATCGTGGTGCCTGCAGATAATAGGATGAGCATTAATGAAAACAGCGCTGGAAAAGGCCTCATGGTTCCCCCACTCTCCGACCTCTATTAATCGCCCCTTTTTATTTAACGGTTTCATACTGCTTTGATGCGGATATCATCCACAATTAGCGGGTCGATGTCAGGGCCTGGAGCTGAGTCGCTCACATTCTTCGGGAAAGGACGGACCCAAGCCTTTTTAGAACGTCATCCCTCTCCATCGTATGGAGGAAGTATCCCAATCTGGGGCCCTTCTCCTTCCCCAGGAGTATCCTGTAGAACGCCGTGAAGGTGTCCCTGGGGTCGATCTCCCTTGACCTGGACCCATCGTAGATCACGTTGTGCAGGGTCTCCGCGTCCCAATCACAGGTGGCGAACTCCTCCCTCATGGCAGAGAGCGCCTGTAGATGGCCCTCCTCCAGTCCATTTACGACCTCGTCCGGCGTATCATCGAAGAGATGGAACTTCACGTTCTCCGGCGCGAACCTCTCAAGCCAGAACAGTATCCTCCTCCTCCTCTCCTCTATCGTCCCCATGGAAATGTCGTCAATATACTCAAGGCCCTCGGCGAGCTTGATCTTCTCGGCAAGGGACCCCATGTCCTGTGTCATCTGCACCAGCGTCACAAGGTGCCTGTATGGAATGTGTATCGGAGGCCTGCTCCTCTCCTTGTTCCCGGGGTCCACCATGGAGAGCTCGAAGATCCTCTCCTGGTCCCGATCATCTTCTTTTCCGTACCCCTCTTCCAGCTTGTCGTAGCTGTCCACCAGCGAGAGTATACCCATACCAGGGTCCATGTCCAGATGCCTGTTTGGCTGGTTCCTGGCGATCATGTACCTGAGCACCTCGGGGGGGGTCATGTTCAGCATATCGGTGCCGCTGATCACCACCCCGGAGGATGACGACATCGCGCCCTTGCCCTTGAGCTGGATCCACTCGTAAACAACGGGAATTGGGGGCTCCCTGGAAAATAGCTCCCTAATGATCGCGGAGGAGGTGTCGTAGGACCCACCCGACGCGGCGTGGTCCTTGCCGAAGGGCTCACATGTGACGCCCAGCCAGTTCCATCTGGCGGGCCAATCCAGCCTCCAGGGCAGTTTGCCATCATCCGTCCTGGTATCTGCTTTGCCCTCATGTCCACATTCACAGGTATAGGAGACGTAGGGGTCCTCCCAGCCGTTCGGCGTCGATGTCCCGATCCTTCCACACCCGGAACATTTTGGATTGTACGGCATCCAGCTCTTCTTGAGCTGTCTGCCGGAGATCTTCTCCAGGATCTCTTTTACCCTCGGGACGTTATCCATTATCGTTTTAATGGACTCATAATATCTCCCCTCCCGGTAGGATATGCTTCCTCTTACGACCTCGGGTTCAATGCCCATCCTGGCAAGTGATCCAAGGAACGGCGCCAGAAAATATTCGGAATAGGTGCCTTCTCCGTCGGGGGAGGGGACCTCGGACAGGGGTTTGCCTATGTGGTCTTCGTATGTCTTGGGCAGAAATGGATACACTTTCCTGAGCGGGTCGAAATCATCTGCGATATAGTAAAGGGTCACATCCACTCCCGCATCTGCTGCGGCCCTGTATACCAGGTCACCGGTGAGGATCTCTCTCATGTTGCCCACGTGGATATGCCCTGAAGGGGTTATGCCCGTGGCTATTCTGTGCTTGCCACCAGTTTTCATTAGTTTCGAGGCCATTACATCTGCCCAGTGCATGGATGACCCGACCCAGTAGTACCTATTTAAACAGCGTGGGTTCTCAACAGCGCACGGACCGGAACGGACTCGATCTCGTTGAACCTCTGCTTGTTGACGATGGAGAGGCACAGCGCCGGCGTCCCCTGGTTCGCCTTGATGAACTCTATGGCCTTCCTCATGGAATCCCCGGATGAGAGCACATCGTCGACTATCACGATGTTCTTGTCGCTCACTCCTGCGAAATTGGACTGGATGGAGCCGAGCCCCTCACCGCCCCCTTCCCTTCGTGGTCTGTATATCACCAGCTCCAGGTCCATCTCGTTGGCTATCGTCGTGGCGAGTGGAATGCCGTTTATGGCGATTCCCATTACCGCATCTATCTCCACATCCGATCTGGCCGATTCCTCGTATATGATATCGGCGAAGATCCTGGCAATGTGCGTCATCCTCTGAGAATAGACGCCGATGGACCTCCATCCGATATAGACGTCGGCAGGAGGTTTATCTGAATCCTTTCCCCTTGAGAGGAGCCAGCCCACGGTCTCCTCGGAGACGTGAAGCTCCTTGGCGATGTCCTCCCTTGCCAGGCCTTTCTCCCTGAGGTCCAATACCTGCTCGATAAGCTTCTCCGTTGTACTCATGTTATCACCTTGTTTATCTTCAAATATGGATATGTTATCTATCTTTCGTTAACTATATTTCTCTGAACTCCGAATATTTGGGTGATTATATCAACTTTGCCCCCTCATGGAGGTGGATTCGCAGAGCCAATTCTCCACTTCGTCATCAGTCTCGACCACAGAACGGTCTATCACGGGCAGCTCATAGGGGTGCATGTTCAATATCTCACCCCTCAGGCGATCCTCCATCGCCGGGGTGGTCCTGAATTCCAGCATGACCTCCGCCTCGTCGTGGGTCTCACCTTTCCACCTGTATACCGATCTTACCGGGTAGGAGGAGCAGCTTGCGCAGAGGCCGGAGCCTACCAAGGCTCCGCTCATGCGATCTGCCGTCTCACTGTCTGGAACGGTGGTCCTGAGAACGATCATCTGGACCCCTTCAGAGGTGTGCCTCACTCGATCTCTTCTTTGTACTGTTCCAGCGTCTTCTTGAGCTTGATCACGCCCATGATCTCGGAGATCTCCTGCGGGCTGATCCGAAGCCTTCTATCCTTGATCCCCACCCTGATGAGCAGTTTCCACACCTTGAAATCCTTCAGTTTCTCCACGGGGATGTCGATATTGTATACCTTGCCCACCTTCTCGCCCACGCTGTCAACAACCTGCAGCTTCTGGATCTCCTTGAAGGGGTACATCTCCCTCTTGCTCTTCTCCGGAGGTTCCATGTCCTCGAACTTGTCCTTCAGGATAATGGTACCTTTATCATGGTCCATCTTTCCGATCTGCGAGACCGTGAAGACCTTGTCCTTCTTCAGGGCGCCCGGCGAATACTCGAATGCACTCCCCTTCCACGTGTCCAGGTTCAGGTAGACGTCCTTGAGCTTTCCCACCTTGTTTCCGACCGAGTCGACCACCCTGTATTTTTCCAACATCTTTTCAAGCATCAGATCACTCCTTACTTTCCTCCTTTCTTGGCGGCCTTTCTGATGGCTTTCATATCGTTCTCCATCGCGCCGATGGAGGAGTCAGCCTCGAGCATGTACTCGTTCATGGCGGCGATCCCACCGGTGAGGCTTGAATATCTCTCCTCGTAGGATTCGACGTCAAGTCCCGTGACTATGCCATACTCCTGCACGTAGGAGTTGAAGTTCTGGTCGAGGAATTTCTCGACCCTGCCATCAAGCAGGCGCCTCTTGTAAACGGGCTTCTCCTCCTCCTGCTCCTCGCTCTTGCGGAATTTGGACCTGAGCCACTCCAGGAAACCCCTGTTCTCGCTCTCCTCGTCGATCATATCTTCCATTTCCACACCTCCTCAGACCCCCTCCATGAGGGAGATCTCCTTCTCGAGGGCGCCGAGCCTGTTATCAAGCCCTTTCCTCCTGTTATCAAGGCCGGAAAGGTCCGAATCGACCTTTCCCAGTCTTTTGGTCATTCCCTTCTTGAACTCCTTCACCTTGTCCCTTGAGGTGAGGTCCCACTCGTTGATGATCCTTCTGAAGTTCTCGTCGAAATAGAGCTCAACGTGAGAGGGCCCCTTAACGGCCTTTTTCTTCAGTGAGAAGAACCACCACAGGGTGAGAAAGAACGCAAGTATCAGAGCCAGCGCGATAATGGTATACCAGAAAATTTCCCAATTCCATCCCATCATATCACCTCACTTCAACCCCAATTTATATTTGATCCGCTCAATGCGGTGTTCATCTTCGGAGATCCGAACCTCGAACCCCTTCTTCCATCCCTCTAGCTCTTCCATCCTCGCCTCGATTCCCTGGAAGTCCTTGTCCAGATCCATCAGGTCCGACCTGTCGGCGAGCTTGTGCTCGTCCATCAGGTCCGGAAGCCTCTCGCTCAGAAACTGGTCGATCTTCTTGTTCATCGAGAAGGGATGGGATACCGATATGGCCTGAATGCTGTGTTTGACACCCATCTAGTCGCCTCCTTCTTCATCTTCGTCTTTCTTGAACCTTGCCTTGAACTTCATCCATCTGGCCTTCAGGCCTTCCGTGAGCTTCTTGTAAGGGGTCAGCGTAACGGTCTCCCCCTCTGCTACCTTCAGGCTGTTCACATCACCGGACCTGAGGATCACAACGCCCTCCGGGGCAAGCCTGTCTGCAACGAGCTTTGCCACGATATCCTTCTCCCCGAAGGTGATGACGACCATTTTGATATCGTCGCCCATATTCTCCAGATAGGATGAGTTGATCCTGGCAATTCCCGTCTCCACGGAGTGGATGGAGCTAACCTTAACACTGAGCTCGATGTTGAACTCGATGTCTACCTCTTCATTTTCAGCCAATTTTGACTCCCTCCCATACGTGAGCCTTGATAGCCTTTCATGGCAATATATACTTTTTCCGAGAATGCAGGAAAAGAACACGGTTTACCCGACACCACAGGGTGTTGTGGTCCTTCCAGCTTTCAAAATATTTATAATAAAACCCACCTTTAGAGGGCCGTATCCTGTACTGGGCCAAAGAGGTGCTGATTCATGTATGGTATTGTTCACAGATATCGCAGTGTAGTGTTGGCTGTTGTCCTGGCTTTGCTTCTATCCGTCCCCATGGTCATGACGGCATCGTCTGAAGAAGGCACGGAGGAAAGTAGCGTCGAGCAGATGCCTACGAGGGCAGCGTTTGAGCCCTTTGGCAACGGGCCGATCGTGAATGTGACCGTGATAACGTTCGAGGACCTGGATGAGGGGTTCGATGAGATAGAGGACCTCCTGATCCTGGCGCGCAACAAGGATGGAGCCTCCAGCGATGAGGTGTTCTTCGACCCCAACCAGGAGTGGAAATGGAAGTCCCTGGAACCCTCCCCGGGATTGAGATATCCGAACAAGACGTTCGAGGTCAAGTACCCATGGATCGAGGGCTCAGCATATGACAGTGCGTTGGAGGTGAGGGTTAACACCGATTTCGACAGCACATCGTTCTCGTATGTTACGCTCAGATGCCTCGATAATGATTTCAATTACATGAAGTACCACGAGGAGACGGGATTGGAGTACCTTGTCGTCAGGGTCTTCGCGGAGAACAGGTCGGGAAGGTCCATGATGGAGCTTCGGTTCAAGGTCCAGCCCGTCAACGACGCCCCGAAGTTCAACCCTGAAGGACTGGATTTCTATTTTATCGAATTCCCGGAGGATACCATGTACTGGGGTATTAATCGGGAACATGATCAGGTGGACAGCATATTCACGGACTGGGCGGATGCGCCCTTCGACTCCCTGGTGTATCAGATAGAACCCACCAATTTCCTTGCGGATAACATCACCGTTGAGCTCTCGCTGGATGGGAGTAACATAACCTTCACGCCTGGAGAGAACTGGGCGTGTCCCTGGGTCACAGAATCGGCGCGCTCGGGCCCCAAGAAC
>JAUVCY010000238.1 GCA_030595585.1 Thermoplasmatota archaeon | reverse complement strand
CATTTAGCAATCGGATGGAGATCGGATTCCATTACAATAGTCCACCGGGTGTGGAGCTTTTTACTCAATCTCCAGATCCCACTGAACAGCTAAGCACGCCCCCGGACTTCCCCTACTACTCCCTTCCACCACCGCCAAATGAACAGGGAGAACTTGGTGTCGAGGCCTGGAAGATCGTATTGTTATCTGTCATCGGATTTTTTATTGTGACGGTAATTGTCGGTGTGATCATGATACTCAATGTCTCCAGGAGAAGGGATATGGAGGATGACGTGGTGGCGGAGAAGCACATTGCCGAGATGGAGAGAAGGCAGGCCGAGATATCAGGACTATATGGCAGTAAGATGAGAGCCGGCGAGGTCATAGGTCCCGATCAATCCACCCTGTCCGATCTCAAGATAGACCTTGGGGGCCGGGTATATCACACTGAGGGGCCCTCCACGCTCATCTCGGCAGAAGGTGTTCCGGGAGGGGATGTGGTTTCCGCCGGACCGTTATTCGATGATAGCGCCCCACCGCTTGAGCTGGGGGAGAGCCTGAACATTGAGGAATAAGGCTACCCTGAATAAAATGAACTAAAAAAAGAATGAATTAAAACAATGGTCGGGGGGACGGGCCCCCCGACAGTTCCTATGATGTTCCTTCTACATGGAAAGGGCCGTTACCGGGCAAACGCCCACGCATGCACCGCAGTCCACACAGAGGTTGGCGTCCACTCCAACTTTACCGTCATCTTGCATGGCAAGAGCCTGCACTGGACAGGTGTCCACGCACTGTCCACATCCGATACACGTATCCTTGTCGATCTTTACAACCATTATGTAAGCCTCCTATTTTGTCACCGCCGGGGCGACGACGGTCACCCCTATCAAGAGGGGATATATAATTATTCCTTCGATAGAGCGGGCCCACGATCCCCATTGAAGGTCCTCGATCGGCCCATCGAGAGGGAATTTAGAATCCCCATCTGGAGACCTTCAGGTCCTTCCTCTTGTGCTCCATGAAGCTGTAGACCGATGAATGTTCCGATCCCGACAGGATCATGTTGATGGCCTTCGAGGCGACCTTCAATCCCTCGATATCCCCTATTAGGCCCACGGTATTCCCCTTGATCGAGATGCTGCAGTCCGTGAGCTCCTCGATCAGTTTTCTGGTCTTGCCACCGCTCCCGATCATCCTGGACCTGACCTGCATCACCCTCTTTGAGGACTTGCCCGAGAAGTGGCGGATGTCGAACTCCTCGTAGTATATCTCGTCCTGGAACAGTTTCACGGCCTTCTCGGGGGGGAAACCTCTTCCGATGGCCCGGATCACATCCCGCATGACGAAGGCCATATAGGGGTCCTTTGACGTCTCATCATGCAGGATAATATCGCCGCTCTCGGAATCCACCTCGATCCTCGTGCCCGACCTCTCGGCAAGCATCTTGATCGTCCTGCCGTTGTGTCCGATGATCACGGCCACCCTGTCCTGAGGCACCTTTATATTGAATGTCATAAGGCTATCGGCTGGTAGATTTGACATTCCATATAAAAGGGTGTCCCTACCCCAATGAGAGGACCGGAAAGCGTAACGCCCCTGAAAACCGCGTTTTGACCACCCCCAGGGGTGTATTCAAAATGCAGATATATATACAAGCGATATCATTATGGGCCAATGATCGGATCGTGAGGGGGAGATGGCCCCCCTTTGACGGCTATACACGAAGAAGGATGAGAATGGGATGATAGGAAAGGATGGAAAGCCCATCGACCCCGGGCTGGATGACGCGCTTTGGCAGGTTGAGGTAGCCAAGAGGTTCGACATCACCATCTCCAGGGCCATGAACTTCATCAACCTTTCCAAGGATGCCAAGGGCTACGGGAACGATTCACTTGCAGAGGGGATGATGAACCGGGCCAGGGACACGCTGTTCAACGACCTCGTCGAACACCTCTCCTCACAGGAAAAAGATGAGAAGAACATCGCGGACAAGATGAGGACCAAGAGGGCCTTCAATGAGGCGAAGTTCCTGTTCTCCAGGGGCGACATCAGGGGCTCCTACGACCTTCTTCTGTCCATGAAGGAGACCGAGGATAAACCCAAGCCAGGGTCGGTCAGGTCGGCGAAGAAGGCGAAGACCTCCGCGGCCCATTCAAAGGCCCTGGACCTTCTCCAGAAGGTTTACCTCAGGCTGAAGAACGAGGAGAAGAAGGGAAAGGACGTGGTAATGGCACGGGATTACGTGACCAAGGCCAGAAAGGCCCTTCAGAAGAAGGAGTACGAACAGGTCCAGCTTCTCTGCGAGAGCACGAACAACGTGCTCCAGTCGCCCATGGACCAGATGAGCGATAAGGCCGGCGAGATAATTGACAGCATATCTCAGACAAGGGATGAACTGTTCGACGCAGAGGCGACCATTCCCAAGGAGAGGATATACAGAAAGCAGATCGAGAAGTACCTGGAGAGGGCCAAGGATAAGCTCAGGGCCGACAGGCCCATTGAGGCCCTGGACCTCGCCGGGAAATCCCAGATCATATTGAAAGCTCTGGAGAGGGATACCATCAAGGGCAACCTGCCCAGCATGATCCTTGAACTGAAGGCGTCCCTTGATGGCCTGAGGACCCGCGGCATTGACCTCTCCTACGAGGATTACCTGATGAAGCAGATGGAGGATTCATCCTTCAACGAGGATTATATCGAGGCCAAGAAGGCTGGCCTGAAGCTGAGGACCTGTCTGGTCAACGCGGACTCCCAGAACCAGCTCCATACAATATCCACGATACTTGGCGACCTGAGCAGCAGGCTCCGGGGACATATTGGCAAGGACGGCTATGTTGAGGCCAAGAAGGCCCTTGACAGCGCCAAGGCGTATCTGGAGCAGTCCGCCTTCGAAAAGGCGAACAAGCAGCTTATCACCGCCTCCAGCATACTGGGCTGAGGGGTAAACTATTTTATATCATACTCATCACCAGGCCCGTGTTCAAGAAGATCGCGGCCCTGCAGCTCCTGTCAGGCGGGGCCTTTCTGGCATCTTTCACCTTCATCCCCATATATGCCCGTGAGCTGGGGATGACCAACTTCGAGGTCTCCCTGATAGCGATCTCCTACGCGATCTCCTCCTTCCTGTCCTCCTACATGTTCGGCAGGGCGGCGGACCGGTACGGGCGAAGGCTGATGCTCCGGATCGGCCTGATCTCGGCCACCATCTTCACATTTTCACAGGGGATGGCCTGGACGGACGGATCGCTTATCCTCTTCAGGATGCTTGCAGGCATTGGATTCGGGATGTTCCCCGCCGCCCTTGCCGCATACGCATTCGAGGGCAATATAAAACTGGGGCGATTCTCAGCCTTCGGCGCCCTGGGATGGGCCGCGGCGCTGCCCGTCAGCGGCTATATCGCCAACACCTTCTCCCTCCCTTACGTGTTCTTCTTCGGGTCGGGATTGCTATTCTGTGCGTTCCTGATAACGTCGTTCCTCCCCAGGGTGCCCGAAGTCAAAAGGAAGGTGCCGCTGCTCCCCTTCAAACTGATCGCAAGGAACGGGTCCGTGCTCTTTCCCTACATGATCAGGCACTCGACCGCGGCCTCGATATGGGTATTGTGGCCGATATTCCTGAAGGAGGAACTTGGGCTTGATATGTTCCAGCTGGGGATCGTCCAGGCGACGAACGCCTCCACCCAGTTCGCGGCCATGTTTCTGATAGGGGACCGTCTTAAACCCCGAACGTCGTTCATAATAGGGCTGTTCCTGACGGGGGCCGCCGCCCTGTCGTTCACATTGATCGACACCTTCCCCCTGTTTCTGATCACCCAGATTATCCTGGGGCTTTCCTGGGCCCTTCTTTATGTCGGTGCCCTGAGGTGGATGATGGACCTCAATCCGGAGAAGGC
>JAUVCY010000272.1 GCA_030595585.1 Thermoplasmatota archaeon | reverse complement strand
GATATTGGTGACGAAATAGAGGTTCTTTACCATTTCGAACTCTATTCCGAGAGCCATGGTCACGGTGTTCCCGTTACAATTGGAACCAGGGCGCCAAAGGACGATCCTCATACTCCCTCACTTTCGGATGTTCATCCAGCTGTTACAACCACCGAGAGAGAGAAACAGGAGTTCCTTGGTGTTGCCATTGATGGGATCAAGGACAACAGGAGGATGTGGCTTGCCCACGCCGTCCCCGTTGGAGTATACCCCTGGAGGAAGGACGAGTGGGGCCCGGAACATCTTGTTCGAAAGATACACGAGGACCCATCCGGAGGTGGAGATGGAACCGATGTGATAGAGGATCACAGGCCGTTCCCCCCCGAGGGACCACCTATCGGTTCCACAAAGCCAAAAAAGCCGAAGAAGAGGAAGGGAGGTGATGCCTGATGGCTGCAGCACCACCCTATCCACTGAATATAGGGCCAATACATCCTGCCCTCAAGGAGCCCACCATGTTCAAGTTCATCCTTCAGGGCGAGAGGATCCTGGAGGTGGATTTCCAACCCGGCTTCAATCACAGAGGTATTGAATATATGGGGATGAAGAGAAATCCCCTCCAGGTACTCCACCTGACGGAGAGGGTATGCGGGATATGCTCCGCGGCCCATCAGTTCGTGTTCACTCGGGCCGTGGAACACGCGGCCGAGATAGTCCCTACCGAGAGGGCGGACTACCTCAGGGTGATCGTTGCCGAGCTGGAGAGGATCCACTCACATCTTCTCTGGGCCGGTGTAGCAGGCCATGAGCTTGGATTTGACTCGATACTGTACTACACCTGGCAGGTGCGCGAGGAGGTCTCGGACGTCCTTGAGTATATCACGGGCAACCGGGTGAACCATTCATATTACATCATGGGTGGCGTTAGAAGGGATGTGACAGATGAGGGGATCAGAAAGGCCCTCAAGATGCTGGACAACTACAAGAAGCTCGAGGACACCATTCTGGACATCTTCACCTCGGACCCCACCATCGTACACAGGGTGAAGGATGTGGGGATACTCACGCATGAGAACGCCCAGAAGCTCTGCGCCTGCGGCCCCCTGACCAGGGGTGCTGGCGTACCCAAGGATATCAGGTTCGACTGGCCCTATGCCGCCCACGGTGACATGATGGACGATTTCCACGTCGTGACCCCGGAGTTCGGAGGGTACAAGGCGACGGGAGATGTATTCTCCCAGGTCGTGGTGAGGCTTCATGAGGTATTCGAGTCCGTGAGGATGATCGGATGGTGTCTGGAGAACATACCCTCCGGCCCGATAACCTCCGAACCCAACATGTCCTCCCTGCTTATGGCCAAGCTGAGAATGGCCGATGGCGAGGGTGTGGCAAGGGTGGAGGCTCCCCGTGGCGAGGATATCCATTACGTGAGGTTGAAGAAGAACAAGATGGAGATCGACTCCTGGAAGATCAGGGTTCCAACCTACGGCAACATCATGTCGTGGCTGACCATGTTCCCCGGGGAGCAGATCGCGGATATACCCATCATAATCGCATCCATAGACCCGTGCATCGGGTGCATGGACAGGGTGACGGTGGTGGATGCGGATACCAACCGTTCAAAGATACTTGATTGGAAGACGCTGCATGAGATGTCCATCAAGAAGCAGAGGGGGATACGGCTATGACCGAGGAGATGGAGATCTTGGTGAGGCTGGGAGCCGGCTTCGCCGTGATGATAGTGGGTTTGATCCTCGCCCTCCTTCTCAAGGGTGTTGACAGGAAGTTCGCAGCCTGGCTCCAGGCCAGGATAGGACCTCCGCTCAGGCAGCCTTTCTGGGACGTGGCCAAGCTTTTCCAGAAGGATAATATCGTTCCTGAAAGAGCGGTTCCCTGGGCGTTCAACGGGGCCCCCCTCGTGGCGTTCATCGCCTCTCTGGCCCTGCTTCTCTTCATACCGCTGGGACAGATCAGCGGCATCGAGGCGGACTGGCTTCCCGTTCTGGGAGGCTACGGCGACCTGATCCTTCTGATCTACCTCTTTGCGGTACCCGGACTGATGATGGCCATTGGAGGCTTCGCCTCCGGCTCTCCCCTCTCCACCATTGGTGCACAGAGGGAGATGGTCATGATGATGTCATATGAGTTCCCACTTGCGATAGTGGTCCTCACGATGGCATACAGGATCAGCCACATGGACATTGCCGGCGGGGCATTCAACCTCTCCACGATCGTTCAGAACCCGATATGGAGCGGTGATTCTGTAGGTGTTCTGGGCATAGTGGCCATGATGCTTTTCACAGTGGTGTTCTTTCTGATAATACCCTCCGAGCTCTCGAAGATACCCTTCGATTCCCCGGAGGCCGAGACGGAGATCGGCGGTGGGATCATCGCAGAGTACAGCGGTACCAACCTGGCGATGTTCTACCTCTCCGACGCGGTGAAGACCGTGGCCTTTGCGGCGCTTGCGATCGCCCTGTTCTTCCCGTATAACCTTTCACCCGCCTTCGACCTGGCGTTCCTTGGCGGGATGGAGAACGCGGGGATCGTGGTCGTGGACGTCCTCTTCTGGGTGTTCAAGATCGAGCTCCTCTATTTCCTGGCAGTGACCGTGATAAGGGTCGGCGCCGCGAGATTGAAGATAGACCGCCTCTCGTGGCTCTATCTTGTCCCGCTCTCCGGTCTGGCCCTTGTCGGAGCGCTACTGATGTATCTGGATGTGATACTGTGAGGTGTGTAAGATGGTAACGCATGCATTCTTCGAGCTGTTGAAGCAATTCTTCAAGGACCCGGTTACCAACAGGTTCCCGGTGACACACGCACCGCACAACATACATCAGACATTGAAGGCCGTCGAGGCTGGAAAGGCCCAGCTGAACCCCCCTGTTCCAATACCTCCCAACTTCAGGGGGAAGATCAAGTACGACAGGGACGCCTGTATCGGGTGCCAGATGTGTATCAAGGTGTGTCCATCCCAGACCATCGAGTTCATTCCGGATGACAGGAAGGTATTGTTCTACATGTCCAGGTGCACCTTCTGTCAGATGTGCGTTGACATCTGTCCCAAGGACTGCATAAGGATGACCGATCAGTTCATCATGGCGAACCTTGACAAGTACGGGGACGACATGATAGTCAAGGACTCCGGCCCGTTCGTGGAGCAGGAGAAGAAGGAGGCGGAGGCTGCCGAGGAGGAAGCGGAGACAGAAGACGCTCCTGCTCCCAAGAAGAAGAAGCCCAAGGCGCCTGCAAAGAAGGGAAAGACTTCAGGGAAGAAGCCCAAGGCCCCCGCAAGGAAGGGAAGGGCTTCCGATGAGAAACCTGTAAGAAGGG
>JAUVCY010000092.1 GCA_030595585.1 Thermoplasmatota archaeon | reverse complement strand
CCGTTCTCCCGTTCCGGTCCACGCCTTGCCTCCCTTCTGATGGAAGGGCGCCCCCTCTCATCGGAGCTTTTCACATCTTCCCTCTTCCTCATGCCCTTCCCCATCACATCGGCCTTCACTACCAGAAGATAGACGAGTATCACGACCATGATGAACAGCAGGACGGCCATGATCAGGACCATGAGCAGGTCGCTGCTCTCCTCCTCCGATGAGGCCCAACGCTCTGGGTCAAGCGGATACTTGTCCTTGCTGTCAATAACACCATCGTCATCAGTGTCCGCATTATTTGGGTCCGTCTCCCCCTCATCGACCTGGCCGTTCCCATTCTGGTCCTCCTGGCCATCCAGGATGAAGTCATCATCCGAGTCCTCGTCCAGTGGGTCCGTGGAGGATCCATCCGTGGTGTCAAGCTCCATCCCATCGGTCAATCCGTCACCATCCGTATCAGAATCGTTCATGTTCGTCTCACCGAGGTCCGGGTCCCAGATGGAGTTCCCGTTCTTATCCTCAAGGGAGTCGAGAAGGCCGTCCCCGTCCGAATCCGCCATGGCGGGGTTGAGCACATATACCGTTCTGGTGACAGGCGGGGAGTCATGTACCCCGTCGAAACCGAGGACCTGCACTTCATGGGTTCCCGTGGATACGTTGATCAGCGGGACCTCGATCAGGAAATTTCCCCCCGTGAACCCATCTCCCAGGGTGAACAGCTGATATCCTCCGCTGTCTATCCTGACCTTGATCCAGTATTGTCCCAGATCGTCCTGGATCGACCCTTCGATCTCCATGGTCCCCTCCTCGAACTGCTCCCCATTCACCGGAGAGTACAGTTCAATATCAGGGGGTGAATTGGGAGGATACATATCGATCTCCAGGAACTCGGTGGGATAGTAAAGCCTCATGGTCAGCATCTCATACCCCTCCGATTGGACCAGGATATCGATCGGAAAGTAGCTGATGGACCCGTCGGAAGTGTTGGAATATGCCAGTATTACCGAGGGTCCCGCAAAACCCTCTCCGTTAGCCTGGGAGGATCCGATCCAGGCCCCGGTCCTGTCTCTGATATCCACTATTGCACCGGGTATCCCTATCCCCGTGGTATAGTTCCTCACCTCCAGCATCTGCACGACAATGTATCTTATCCTGGAGTACATATCAATATATTCAATTCCGCCCGGTGGGTTGTTGTTAACGAATGTCACCGTTGTGATCTTGTCCAGCATCAACCCCGTAACCCCGCCCTCGTCGTAGGTAGAGTTCCCGATCTGGACCCTCGAGTCGACCCCGTGAAGGTGAGAATAGCCAGAGCCCTCGATATCGCACCCCTCTATCTCACCCCTGCTCCCGGCGAGATAGAACGTGGAGAAGAGGAAGGGGCCGCTGCCCTCGCCGTTATCTTTCAGCGATGTCCGGGCTATTTGAAATTCAGATCCCCTCAGGTCGACCCCGCTCTCATCGTTGTCGCGAATGGAACACATGAACAGCTCCAACGTGGAATTATCCCCCTGGATGCCATCCTTGAAACAGTCCGCCACCGCAACATCGGAGAGATATACGCTGGAGCCGGCGAGGGCCTGCAGCCCCACCCTCGATCCGGATATCGAACCATGGATGGCAGTCAGGTGGGAATCCGTCGTCAGCACCTGAATATTGGTGGAGTTGGCTCCCGTGGAGGATATGGAGAAGGAATCCAGGTTCAGGACCGATTCGAATGCGTAGACCCCAATGGATAGAGAATCTCTTACGGTTATCCCGGATGCGGAGATCTCCGACCGAACCGACCTCAAACCCGTTCCCGACCCGGTTATATCAACGTCAACGACCACCAGGGACCCCAGGTCCTGGGTGGATATCCCATAGTACGTGGCATTGGATATGGTGGTTCTAATTACATCAATGGAATTGGATGCGCCCAGAGGTCCACCCAGAACAAGTCCTGAGTTGTTCATGTCATCCATGATGCAGTCGGTCACCTTCAGGTCCGCCCCCATCCCCCAGATGCCTTTCTCCGCCCCGCTTAACGTGACATTATTGAATATTGAAGAGTACCCCAGATCGCTTTCCGATACCACAAGGCCCTTCCAGTATTGGCCCGATGTAAACTGTTCCAGAACGATCGGCTCGTCTTTCGTACCATCGAATATCGGGGGGCCGTAAAGCTTTAAACCCGAATCCTGATGGAAGAGAACCCGTTCACCAGGTCCCACATAAAGTGGGGTGGAGGATGGGATATCGATCATCCCCGAGACCACGAAATCCCCGCCAGATGTTGTGATCTTTCCCTGGGCCACCAACTCGGTCAGCTCGATGTATCCCGCAGGTACGGACCCGGTCCGGGTCGGACCTCCATCTATCGAAAATGAGGATAACACCACAAAGGATAATCCGATCATGAGGATCATCGAGATCATGGAAACCACAGTATTGCCGGCCATTTTACTTCTCATCATATGCCCCCGTGCTATTACCGCTCCAGGTGGGTCATTCGTCCCACCGGATAAATAACCTTTACCCGACAAAGGTTGAATATATCAACATATCCAACAGCGTTCGACCACGATAAATCCGGGATGGATTTATGTATCAATTACGCATACACTCGAACGCTTCACTATAAACGTGGCAGAGCGATCGAAGAGGTGTTACAGATGGATAAGATAGTAGAGTGTGTTCCCAATTTCAGTGAGGGAAGGGATAAGGCGGTTATCGAGGCTATCGCCGGGGCCATAAGGTCGGTGGAAGGTGTGAAACTGCTGGATGTGGACCCGGGAGCTGACTTCAACAGGACCGTTTTCACTTTCGTTGGAGAGCCGGAGCCCGTACTTGAGGCAGCCTTCCAGGCTGCAAAGGTGGGGACACGGCTTATAGACATGACAGAGCACAAGGGTGAACACGCCCGGATGGGGGCGTTGGACGTATGCCCTTTCATACCCATCAAAGGGGTCACGTACGATGATTGTACCGAACTCGCCAGAAGGTTCGGAAGCAGATATTGGAAGGAGCTCGGGATACCCAGCTTCCTCTATGCCAGGTCAGCCCAGAGCCCCGACAGGGTAAGGCTCCCGGACATAAGGAAGGGGGAATACGAAGCCCTTTTGGAGAAGTTCAAGGACCCCGAATTCAAACCGGATTTTGGGGACCCGGTATTCATCCCAAAGAGCGGGACAACGGGCACGGGAACAAGGAGCCTGCTCCTGGCATACAACGTGAACCTCAACACCAACGATAAGTCCATTGCCTCGAAGATCGCCGGGAAGATAAGGACCAGCGGAGTTCTGAAGAAGGACGAGAACGGGGAGAAGATCATTGGACAGGATGGGAAACCCGAGAGGATAAAAGGCAGGTTCGAGGGAGTTCAGGGGGGAGGTATGATGTACAACGAGGATATCGCGCAGATATCCATGAACCTGCTGGATTTCACGGCCACCAATATGAACGACGTGTACGAGGCTATCCGCGAGGAGGCACAGGCCCTCGGGGCCGACGTCACCGGAAGCGAGATCGTTGGATTGGTTCCGAAGGAATCACTGCTGATCGCGGGAAGGTTCTACTCGGAAAATGATGACGACCTTGAAGACGAGGAGGAGCTCGTCTTCAGGGCGATCCAGGGATTGGGCCTTTCCGACCTGTACGAGTTCAAACCGGATAGGAAGGTGATCGACTATATGGTCGTCGAGGACGGCCCTCTTGCATCCATGGACGTGAAAGGGTTCCTGGAGGAGTTGGCCTCAAATTCACCGGCACCTGGAGGAGGGTCTGTAGCAGCGCTTTCTGGTTCCCTGGGCGCGGCATTGCTGGAGATGGTATGCAACCTGACCGTGGGAAAGAAGAACTATGAGGAGGCATGGGGGGAAATGAAAGCAGCTGCGAAGGACATTGGCATACACAGAATGCGGCTTCTGGAACTTGTCGATGAGGATACCAATGCATTCAACGATGTGATGAAAGCCTTCAAACTCCCCAAAGGAACAGATGAGGAAAAGGCTGCCAGATCGGCTGCTATCCAGTCTGGGTACAAGAAGGCGATCGATACCCCCATGGATACCGCCTTGAAGTGCCTCGAACTACTTGAATTGGCCACACCGGTGGCCCAGAAAGGGAACAGGAACTCCATCACGGATGTGGGCGTTGGTGCCGACATGGCCGCCGCGGGCCTGGTTGGAGCCGTGATGAACGTGAGGATCAACCTGGGATCGATCAAGGATAAGGAGTATGTTGAAGGGAAAGAGAATGCGGTGAGAGAGATGCTATCACGCAAGGACGATCTGCTGTCCCGGATCCAGAAGGAAGTGAGCTCAAAGTTGTGATTTCGGAGGGTATCAAATGGGAAAAATCGAGAAGATCACGAAGGACATTGACAAGAAAAAGGCCGAGATCCTGAAGTACGAAGATAAGATCCACGAGGCCAGGGAGATGCACAAGAAAGGACGCATCGACAAGGACCAGTGGACAAAGGCCAAACACAAATACCAGAAAAAGATCAGGGAGTGCAGGTCGACGATACACCACAAGGAGAAGGCCCGCCTCCATTACGAAAAGGAAAAACATGGTGAAGATTAACATAACACCATCACCGCAAGGGGTGATCCATCATGGATCAAAAAACGTCGATCGAGCTGGAAAGCTCAGAGATCAACTTCGTCATCATCGGGCACCGGGCCGAGACCTCTCCCGATTTCCCGCTGAACGACCTGTGCGGGGCCGCAGGGAGGTGGGACGGCCTGGCCAGATGCATCAATACGGCGCTGCTCCTATCGCACGAGATCAGGAACGACACCAATATTCATATGATCCTCCTGGGGGGAAAGGACCCGCCCAAGATACTCACGGTATCCGGCCGTGATATCAGATATCTCAATCCCGATGAGAGGTCAACGGCCGCGCTGATGAAGAAGGCCCTGAACCTTCCCTTATCTCCCTCCCTCAGGAGGCCCCTCTGCCCTACCCCTGGATTGTACGTCTCGAGAGGGGGACTCGATGAGTTCATGGACAGCATGGAAGGAAGGGCGTTCCTGCTGGACGAACGTGGAGATGATATCTACGATACCGATGTAATGGATATGCTTCCAAGGGGAGGGCCCCATCTCTTCTTCTTTCTCTCCGACGACATGGACCTGTCCAACGAGGAGAGGGCGTCCATAATGGAGGGGGCCCACGGGACGATATCGATCGGACCAAGGGTTCTCCATGCACATCAGGCGGTGGCCGTCCTCAACAACGCCCTGGACAGGTCCCGGAACAAATAGGCAATTACTGCAGTATGTTAGGCAATTACCCGATATTTTCTTAAACCTTCAGTAACTTCCCTGTAGCATGAGATCGGGCAGTTCTATCGGAGGTCGAGGTTCCAACCGGGCACTCCCGTTGCTCCTGATCCCGCTCCTGCTTATAGCCTCGCTCCCAGCCTATGGGGTGGATCCCCAGGACCCTGCAACACGGGACCAATATTACAAACGGGTCCAGATAGACGAGGGATCGACATACGTCATCTCCGGGGGCATATCCCAATGGGAATCGCTCAACGTGGGGATCATTGGAGGATCGAGCACCATCGTTACAAAGCTCCGTAACCAGATGGACATCCCTTTCAGGGAGATAGAGGTCAACCTGACGATATACTGGTACGATGGCCCACAGCCTGACAAGGGCCAGATAATGCACAAGGACTTCAGGATGGTGGACATCGAGGGAGGTGACGGTATCCTATCAGAGGAGATCCGATTTGAATGGACACCCCAATTCGCGGGATCTTACGCCATCAACATCTCCTGTTACGTGCCGGGGGACATCCTGCCGATAACGGATACGTGGTCGGATGGATTGGGGAGGTACATAGTGACACAATCCACCAACTTTCACCATGGCTGGTGGGTCGGGACCCAGGCTTGGAACTGCTCTTCACTGGAGGGGTGGAACATCTCCACCCAGGGGGGCCCTGCGGACCAGGGATGGCACATAAGCCAGAACCCACTTGCCAGGGCGGATGGGGACATCCACACATCTCCAGACGTCCTCTACGTGGGGAACGACACCAGTGGAATGGCCCCTACTTCCGGTGTTTATACCCTCACTTCCCCTCCCATCAACCTATCCAGATTCAACCCTGATGCCTACATGCATGAATGGCGGACAAGCCGGCCTCAGATATACCTGCTGTACAAGTACAGGGGCCACATATACGGATCGGGCCCGAACGGGAAAGGAGGCCTGTTCCACAAGGTCTCCGTTGTGGGAGAGGATGATTTCAAGATCCTGAAGGATAACAAGTACACGGACCTCGATCCCGAGAACCACACCGTCATCCTGAATGGAAATACCTCCGATCTTCCGGGGGAACCCCTCTGGGCCGAACCAAACCACCCGTCATATCACGGGGACACCACCATACCTGGAATTGAACTGGGTGAATACGTTGGCAAGAACATCCAGATCAGGATAGAGTACATTCCCTCCGGCCTGGAGGAGCCGGGTTTCATGATCGACGACATCATCATCATAGGCAAGGATATGGTGGATATCACGCCCTTCGAGATCGAGGTGGATGGCCAGGAGCATCCATCCGTTAACCCGGGATACAACGTGGAATTCCTTATGAACCTGACCCTGAAACCTTCACTGGATGCTACCAACATCCGTATCGAGTGCTTTGATTCCATCGATTTCATCGATATTGACATGGACGTCACAATAGATCCCGGGGAGGTTATCGGCGGCGGCCAGGAGAAGGTGGTCGTACCGATAACGATCTCTGTGGAGGTCCCAAGGGACGCTCCAAGCGGAGAGGCCTGGTTCGATGTCCGGGTGCTGGGTGGTGGCGTTACAATGGATGTGAGATTGCACTTCTGGATAAACGGTGTCCACTCCACGGATTCTATGCTGGAGGAGATCGTTGATCGGTTGGTGGACCCCGGCACCTCCCTTGAACCCATCATCACATTGGTCAACCATGGCAATGTGGTGGAACGCTTC
>JAUVCY010000250.1 GCA_030595585.1 Thermoplasmatota archaeon | reverse complement strand
GAAGGGCCCCAGAACGGAACCCCCAGGGACGTGGGCATCATCATCTCCGGCGAGGACCACATCTCCATCGACCTCTTCGTATCCAGGATGGTCGGGCTGGATATCGAAAACCTTCCGATCCTCAGGTCCGCCATGGACCTGAACCTGTTGAAAAACGACGACCGGATACCCTCCCTGGGCGACGGGGCACGATACAAGCTGAGCCCTCCCTTCATATCAGCGGAGGGGAGAAAGATCGTCAGGGAGCCCCCCAGGATCTTCAAGAGGGCCATCGTGAACATCACCACAAAGAAGCCCAGGGTGAACAGGGCCAAATGCGTGGGCTGCGGCGTCTGCATGGAGAACTGCGCCGGGGACGCCATCGTTATGATCGACGGAAAGGCGAGGATCGACTACTCCAGATGCATAAGATGCTACTGCTGCCACGAGCTGTGCCAGTACGAGGCGATGGACCTCACTCTGGGAAGATCTAAGGTTGAGGATCGGCTGAACAGGGTGATACTGGCCCTCTTCTCAAGGGATTGAACCAACTATGAATATTGGAAAGGCTTTTAAACAAGAAGCTCTTTTGGCGCCAAAAGGAGGCTGTTTAATTGGCTAACCCTGTTAAAAGATGCATATCATGCGGTGTCCCGCTCACAGAGCCACAGGACACATCATTCTCCTGCCCGGGCTGCGGAAATATCAAGATCGGCAGATGTACCCACTGTCGCATTCAGTCCGCCAATTACCTCTGCACCGAGTGCGGCTTCGAAGGACCGTAGGGGGAATTGACATGGGTGAGGTTCTGCTCAGATACAAGGTCACGCCGGTGGATGCCGATGTGGACTTCGAGAATATTGCCAAACAGTTCGAATCCTATCTCCCCGATCACGGGAGGGTCAGCGGTTACGAGATCAAGCCCTTCGTCTTCGGGATGAACCTTCTCGAATGGGCCGTGGTGCTGGACGACAAGAAGGGCGGCGGGGATGAACTGGAGGATAAGCTCCGCGCAACCGAGGGCGTACAGGACATCGCGATCATCGAGATGGGCCTCCTGTGAGGTTGGCATGATCATCAGGGGGACCGTGAGGATCCACCCCACGGAGGACCCTGAAAAGGTCAAGAGCTCCGTTACCAACATTTTTCCAGGTTCTGAACTGGCCATGGACGATGGTCTGATCGAATTCTCAACGGACGATCCAACTCGATTCGTGGATCACATCTCATCCCAGCTTATCAGGGACACCGCGGCCAGGTTCATATCCCATTCACTTCGGGATGGATCGGCCAGATTCCACCTGAACAAACAGGCTGCATTCATGGGAGAGGTGAACTTCACGGACGGGGACTCGACCCTGGGCGATATCTACGTCACCATCGAAGACGCGGACGAGCTGATCGGCATCATATCACCGGAACACGCTTGACGGGCCATATTTGTTCAACACCGTTTATATATGGATGTCCCCAATTGATGTATGATGAGAGAAGGTAGAATAACTATCATCATGGGAGCCCTCCTTCTGCTGGCACTGGCATTGATATCCATGCCCGGAGAGGTGAATGCGTTACCCAAGGTCCTTGAGATAGAGGACGATGCCTTCGTCTCGGTATCCCCCCTGGACGATGGTTCCTGCACTCTCAACGTCTCCATTAGATCACCCTACACCCAGGGCACACGATTCCTTCTATCTGCCTATTTGGAAGGGGGAAACTTCTGGACCGCTGACCTCCCGGACGAGATCTACCTCTCGTCGCTGGAGCAGAAGGACCTGAAGGTTACGGTCTTCGCCGTCCACGGTGAGGAGGCGGGGAAGAAGGTCACGCTGACCGTCACGGCGGAGACGGAGGATGGTGAACACTCCTTCTCCGATTCTGCCATGATCGAGGTGCTCCTCTACGTGTGGGCATCCCTGGAACCTGTCCAGGAGTACCTTGTGGATATGGACCTTCAGGGGGAGTTCCAGATCACCCTCTCCAACGAGGGGAACACCGGTGTCCCCTCATTGATATCCATGGATCACCATGGTATCGAGGATCTCTTCGGAGATCATGACCCTGTTCTGGTCCCCGCGGACCAGGGGACAACGATCACCCTATCCTACGACATGCCAGCGGACGTGGACAGGATCGATACGGTGATCACCCCGAAGATAGGTGGACAGCCGCTTGGAGAAGAGCTTGACGTAATATTGATAAGGGAGCTGGAGAGGGTCCATATCCTGTTCCAGTTCCGCCCCATCCTCCTCATCTCCTCAACACCCCTTGATGATTCGGTCACACTCCGATGTATTGGGGGGCCCGTGAAGGATATCACCTTCACCATACAGGAGGGCCCCAACGGCTCATACCTGAAAGAGACGGAGGAGCTGAACCTGGCCAGCCTGGACAGGAGCGCGGTCAAGATAGAACCCGCCGGCTTTTCGGGGAAGGGCGTGTTCACGATCAGGGCCGAGGGCACCTACGAAGGGGAAACTATCGTAAGCAATCCCTGGATTATCCATGCCGTGGGGTCAACAGAGACTACCAGGTCAATATCTCCGGTCAGGGTCGCCACGGGGGGAGCAGCTGCGGCAACCGGACTTCTGGTGGGGACCGCAGCCTATCTATATGCCGGGTCCGAGGTCTGGAGGTACAAGTTCCTCGCCATAGGGTTCGTCCCCCTCTACGCAGCGGTGAGGAAAGAGAAGGTACTGGACCACTTCTTCCGGGGGCGGCTGTACGAGTATATCAAGGAGCACCCGGGCACAACGTACTCCGGGCTGAAGAAGCATTTCGAGGTTAACAACGGGGTCCTGACCTATCACCTCCACAGGCTGGAAAAAGAGGAGCTCCTCTCCTTCAAGAACGTGGGCAAGTTCAAGCTGTTCTACGCGGACGGGGTACGGATGTCCGGAGGGGAGCTGATCCTCTCACAGCTTGACAGGACGATCCTTGAGATGATCCACGGAACTCCCGGCATCGCATCCACGGAGGTCATCGGGGCCCTGAAGGACATCAGGGCAAAGAGGACCCTTTCCAGGCACCTGAAGGACCTGCAGAGGAAAGGGCTTCTCGAGGCGCAGGTGGACCAGGGGGTCAGGAAGCTGTATCTCGCCATGGAATGGTCCGAGCTGATGGCTGCCACCGTGTGAGATCGGGTTTATCGAATGGCTCCCTATTAAGAAAAACTAAAATACTTCTAGCAGATACGCCAAATCCTAAACATGCCGCAGTAGCTTAGTTGGATAGAGCGTACGACTGTTAATCGTAAGGTCATCGGTTCGAATCCGCTCTGCGGCGCCATTTCTTTATTATCCAAATTTATTTAGATGGGATATGGGCCGTAGAGCGGGTTCGAACGCAGTTCTTTGACGAAAGGAACACAGATTATACTGCTTTCGTCAAAGTCAGGAAAATTCGCAGAATTTGCCTATACAAATCCGCTCTGCGGCGCCACTTTTCATTTTTATTTAATCTGTACATTATCGAAAAATGAAAAGTCGGACGAATCTTTGATTCGTCAACGACCTGAATGTTTAAGAGGTCAGCACAATCAAAGCCTAACATTCAGTTTACACTGTCATTTTTTATTTAATCTGTACATTATCGAAAAATGAAAAGTCGGACGAATCTTTGATTCGTCAACGATCTGAATGTTTAAGAGGTCAGCACAATCAAAGCCTAACATTCAGTTTACACTGTCATTTTTTATTTAATCTGTACATTAT
>JAUVCY010000291.1 GCA_030595585.1 Thermoplasmatota archaeon | reverse complement strand
ATGGCCCCTGGTGAGATGCTGAACTACAGGCTCAACTCCGAGGGAGAGACGGTCTTCGCCAGGATACAGTTCGGGCTTATGGCCTGGACCCAGACAGAGTACAAGCTCAATGGAGCGGTGTTCGAGGCGGAGAAGGAAGGGGCGATGATAATGTCCCATAACAACCCCTCCGGCCTGCTTTCCATGATCTCCACGGAGGATATGACCGTGGAGATCGAACCGGCCCAGGGAGTCAGCTTCGGCGTGGAAGAGGATGGGTCAGTGCCTGTTGAAGGGCCCGGCTTCAAAAGTATGATACAGGTGCAGGAAGCGACCATGTCAATGGAGGGCGAGATCCTTCAGGTACAGATGAAGGAGGGCTCATGCCTGATGTATATGGTCCAATCCGAGGGAGACCAGAGCCAGTTCCAGAACGCCTATCAGAAGGCGGTCATGGAGGGAAATGTGGACGGGGAGATACAGGTCCGCACCGGCTCCGATGAGGAGAGCTCCCAGCACTTCCCATACAAGGGCGAGGTGGATATGAAGGTGTCCGGGATCGAGGATGGCAAGATGGTCCGGGTGCAGGTGGAGAGCCTTGAGAAGAAGGGAAAGGTCGTCGCCTTCAGGATGGACGGCGAGGTCCTCTCGGGAAGAAGCCTTGACAGGATACGCGTATCATTCGACGGCGAGGAGATCGAGCCAACGGATGATCCCGAAGACGTGATCGGTGCAACCGGCGACACGCCGTTGTACTGTATGGAGATGAACGAGGATGGACAGTATCAGGCCCTAGTCTACGTGCCCGAATTCTCCACACACGAGATAGAGTTCCAGACCGTTGATGACGAGGAGAGCTCCGGCTTTGCCCTCATAATACTGCTTATCGGTGTTTCACTTGTTGTTATCATCTGGGCGCTTGTAACGCGGAAGAGAAATTAGGAGTGGCACACAAGGGCCGCCAGTCACGGCGGCCCTCCAATATTATTCGATAATAATATTGATGAAAGCGATTTGGGCCCCCCATCAAAAAACGGTGGGAACTTGGGCCCTTGATGGATCACGTCGGGTACTCAGGCCGGGGTGCCCTTTTTTCTTGCGCTGGTTTTACCGGGTTTCCCCCCCTCAATACCTTTCAATATCTCATCTTTGACCTGCTTGGCCCTGGTAGAGGGTGCCCTTTTTTGATCCAGGTCCACATCCATCTTCTCCGACAGCATCACGGCCAGGAGGGCCTCGAAGGCAGATCTTCCCCCCGTTCCACTATCGCCTCCCATGACCATTTTCGGAACGATGTCGATCCCTGACTTCTCCACGGCCTCGGAGAAACGGTCCATCGTCTGCTGGACGACCTGATACTTCGGCCCCCCATAGGCGGCAACCTGCTCCTCCACGGCGATGGCCCTGGCGATCCCAAGCCTGGTCACCTTCTCCGCGTTTGCGCTTGCGAGGGCCCTGATCTTTGACGCCTCCTGCAGGGACCTCTCGTACTCCGCCGTGCCGAGGTTCTTCTGGATGTGGATGCCCACCTCGGATTCCGTGAGGGCCTCCTGCTGTTTGGCCTTCGCCTTCGCCTCGTTGAGCTCCCTCTCCTTGATGGCGGCCATCTCCTGCTTCTCGTAGGTCAGGATCTGCTCCTGTGCGATCTGGCGCTCCCTCAGCTGGTAGAGGATCCTCTCGATCCTCTCATCGCTCCCCGAGGATGCAGGGGTGCCTATAAGCACCTCCTCCAGCTCCAGGTCGTAGTGGAGGAACTTCTCCTTCATGTCGGTGGAGGCGAGCGTCTGTATCTCGTTCCTCTCCTGGATCAGCTCGATCAGCGTCTTGGTCTGGCCGATGTTCTTGAAGTATGCGGCAACCATGGGATCAAGGGTCTGATCTACCAGCTTCTTGACGTCCCCGAACCTCTGTATGACAAGGGGAGCCTTCCTGTAGTCGATGTGTATGACCACGGAAAGCGGAAGCTCAGGCTCGAAGGCATCCTTTGTTATCAGGTCCACCGCGCTGAGGTTCTCATCGAACTTGTGGTTTCCTGTCTCGTTCTTCTTCCACTTGAGGACGATGTTGGTGGTGGGGACCTGGATAACCTTGCCGGCATAGATGTTGAAGGCGTATTTTCCGGGCATGAGCGCATCCTTCCATACGCCCTTGTGGCCCACCTCGACGAGCTCTCCATGTTTGTAGTCCTTGCCGGAGGCATCCCAGCCTTTTCCACCGACGTATGATACGACCACTCCCACGTGCCCCACAGGGACCACTGTTTTCCCAACGACCTCTATGGTTGCGAACAGCCTGTTCAGGAAGTAGGTACCATCGACGAGGACCTGATACTGCCTTCCGCGCCTGCCACCAGCTTTCAGGAACCTCTCGGGGTCCTGAAAGTTGTTGTGGTTCAGGCCGGAATCTGGCGTCTCCTCGCCAACCAGGGGTGCGATGATCTCGCCTGGACAGAGCGCAGGTCCATCGTGGATCGTGACGATCCCCATGGTGTCGTGCTTTCCACGGATCACAACCGGCCTGAAGCCATCTCTTCCCCTGATCAGGTCGGCCATTTTCAGGAAGGTCCTCCTGTCGCTCCTATCGATCGCATAGTAGTATATGTCATCCATCAGGATCACCACGAATTGAGCGAGGTTGAGCGCGTACGTTCCCTCCCTTATGATCCCCCTCTGCGGCCCTCTCTGACCGTTTCCATTCAGGAAACCCCTCACCGATTGAAAATCGTTGGATTGGGGTATCACCTTCCCAAGGGTCTGTTTGGGCTGCATGGGCGCGCCATCTCTTGCGAAGACGTAGCCGATCTGTCCCTGGGGGACAGTTACCAATGGTATCTTGTGGACCCTGTACTTGATCGGGGACTTGAAGTGAATACCTCCCCTCAGGACCTCGGGCTGATATCCCGCCTCGCCGTTGAGGGCGATGATCTGGTCCTTGAGCGATCCTCTGGACGACCACCTGCTCTCCACTATCGCACATCGATTGTTCGGGATGATCCTGAACCCCATAAGCCACAGTACGAGATACGTGACCACCGCTGCCAGGACCAACAGTAACAATATTGCTGTTATTATGCTCATCTTTTACATTCCTCCCAGGGGTTATGACCCCAT
>JAUVCY010000091.1 GCA_030595585.1 Thermoplasmatota archaeon | reverse complement strand
TCGTTGAAGAAACGGAGCGTGTAATTGCTTGGATAGAGCTCGATGCTGAACTCCCCGGTCTCGTTGATGACGAGGTCATAGCCGTTCATCGCAGGGTGGTCGAAATCGGTGATGTTCAGCTCTCCAGCGATGGGATCACCGTCCTCGTTAACCAGCGTGCCGTTCATCCATACCATGAATTCGGGTAGCGGGTCCATCAGGATGTCGAAAACAACGTCCCCCCTTGTGGGTTCCAGCTGAAGCCTCTCCTGAAATGAGAAATATCCATCCATCCTCACATCGAGGATGGTCGTCTCCAGGCCGTAGTTCCTGTAGAAACCGTCACCCTTCGACCATCTATACATATCCAGGTAATCCACACCGGCCGTGTACTCCTCGAACATCATCATCCTGGTGGGCAGGTCATCCATCTCCTTGACCGAGTGGGCCTGGACCCTCTGATACGGGATGGGCTCCATGGTCTCACCGTCCCGGATGAAACCGGTTATCTCCACGGGATCCCACATTTGATGGACCGTGACATCCGGCAGCCGTCCCCCGCCCGGTTCGGCGATGAATGTAGTGAGCTGTACCGCCCAATCGTTCAGCTCCCCTGATGGAAGGTTCTTGACGGTCTTTACCTTGACCTCAAACCCTGGAACGGCCGCGAGATCCACCCTGCCGTCATCATCGGAGAACAGTAACGTGGAATAGGTAGAACCGGAGTGGAATTGTCCGGACACCCTCAGATACGCTCCGGGAACCGGTTCTCCAGCCTCGTTCAAGACGTAGAAATGGTAAGGCACGGAGCCCATGGACTCGTAAAATGTATACCTTCCCTGCCTTATGGTGAAATCCTCCATGATGCCCTCCCTTACCTCCACATCCTCTATCTTGCCATATCCAAGCGGTGACGAGCCGCTCATGTAATCGTAGGTGCCTACATTGATGACCCCTGTCCAGCGACCCTCGCCGTTCGTCTTGCCGCTGAAGGAGAAATAGCCGTTCTCATTGCTGTAACGCCCATATATGCCGCTGGTTGGTATCGGTATCCCGGTCTTATCATCCAGGACGAGGATATTCACTGTGGTTGTGGGTATGACTACGGGAGGAGGGATCTCCTCGAGGACCACTTCGAAACTGTGGGGTCCCGGGCCGATCGTATCGACATCCAACCCACGATGATGATGCCCCGGTCCGGAGGTGCTCACGAAGTAGGTTCTGCCTTCGGGAAGCATGATCATGGAGGTTCCGTTGGCATCTGTTTTATTGTTGTAGGTCGCACTATATGTTCCAAAACCTCCCTTATCTGACCACTGTAGATTGGACGAGGAGCCCGGGATCGGCTCCGACGAATTCCTTATGGTGATCTCCACAGGGACCAGGTTGGACAGGTCCACCGGTATCTCCATCTCGATTCCCGTGTCGTTCTGCAGGAAACTATAGGAAAAGTAGGTTGTTGCGTTCGGTATCAGCTTGGGATTGGGGTTGAGATAGAAACTACCCTCGCCGTAGGCCCCACTGAAGTCGTACCAACCTTCGGGATCGGGGCCGGTCCTCCACGTATTAATCGAGTTGTAACCGGTCTCCCTGGATAATATCGAGATGGATAGGGAGCCAGGTATGGGCTCCAGATCGGAAGCTCTGACGAACCTCACCCGGCTCTCCAGTTCCGGAAGGTAATATTTGTAAGATATCAGGTCGATCTCATATTGTGATACTCCCTCCTTGAGGAAAAAATACCAGCTTGTGGTCCTTAGATCTCCTGATGAGGGGACATAGAGGGTCACCGTATACTGGGTGACGTTGGGTACGAAGAAACTGTATCTGCCTTCCTCGTCTGTTGTATTGAAATACGTCAGGTAATCTCCGAAATCCGTTTGGGATGATAGCTTGACCTCGACTCCCACCCTTGGAGACATGCCCGATGCGTTGAGCAGCAGGCCGGTGACGACGTTGTATGGGGTGGCGGGTGGCGCCAGCGTCACGTTCATGTACAATACCTCGTCCGGCTCGATATTTATCTGTTGTTTAAAAAGGGTCTTGAAGGTCAGGTTACGGACAATGAACGTCCCTATGCCAAGATATCTAAATGAGAGGTTCAGCGTTCCCTCTCCACCGGAGTCAAGCACAACAGTAGGCCCCACATTGATACGAGCCTGAAAACCCGCTGCGGGCGTACCGTTGTGCATTACTGCGTTGATGTGGATGTACGCGTTGTGATAGGGCGGTGGCGGCTCAATGCCATCCACCATCTCATCCGCTGTCAGCAGGAGCGATGTGGCCCCAGATATCAAAAATAACATTGCTATCAGTATAGTTCTTAACGATCCCTTCCTCATGTGAACAACTCCTGTATTTCCCTATTGGCAGTAGGAAATTAAAAGGTATTAAAGGATTGTGATGTAAAGCTGACCTGGTCGTTATTAGAAATCTCCAGAATAGGGATAATTGTAGATAATTGTAAGTAGAGTATCTTCCCATACTTAAATAGTCCTCGGAGGCAGATATGACCTTTATGGTCAGGTGGGATTGTATATGATGGAGAAGTTAAGTTCAATTGTAATGATGTTGGTCCTGATCGGCTCTGCTCTTGTCATCCTTGATCCTGGTGCATCAGGTGAAGGGACCAGATTACTTGTGGATAACTCCGCCTACAGATTGGCCCCCTATGGTGACATCACAACGACCATGGAGGACGGAGAGTACAACTCAAGATATTACTCTATGATGGGGGACCTTACGGTCAACTCCTTCGTAACCGACGCCGACTGGTTGACCTGGGAATACTCACAGGCCCTGACTATGAACATGACGGATAACCAGGGGTTCTGGAGCCTCGACCAGGGTGGCGCATCCGACAGCTCCGGAAACAACAATCACGGTACGCTCCACGGCCCCACGACGGTCGGAGGCATCTCATCCACCAGCCAGGCCCTCTCCTTCGACGGGGACGACCACGTCTCAATTCCCTATGATGATACGCTCAATATCTCCGATGAGATCACGGTGGAGGCGTGGATCTACCCCACCTTTGACGACACCGGAGAACACATGATAGTGAGCAGGGGAGGCAACTGGAATGATATCGACCCACAGTGTTACGAGCTCACCATCGACAGGGACCTCCCCCTCTTCCAGATGAAGGTCGCAGGGTCCGAGGATTGGTATGGGATCGCCCCCGCGGAACCCATCACGAAGAATACCTGGCATCACATTGCAGGGGTCTATGATGGGGCCCGGTTCTACATCTACGTGGACGGGGTGAACCAGACAAGCACTTTCACGGGATGGGGTGGATCATATATGGGCGAGGTTTACTCTGGAGGTCTCCCTACGGGCGACTACAATATATCCATCGGCAGGAGGGTTCCGGCCTCCTGGGGCTCACTCTTCTATGAGGGCTATATCGACGAGGTCCGTATATGGGACAGGGCGATCCCCGGAGATGAGATCCGCGAGCACGCGGTGATTCCCGGGACCAGGTGTCTTAACCTGACGGGAACTCCGGACAATGGAGATGTGGGAGACCACAGCGTTGTGATCAATGTGACCGACGGAGAGGGGAGATACGATGAGCACAGCTTCACCCTGACAGTTGAGAACAGGGAGCCCAACATCACGAACGACGACCTGCTGGAGGTCCATCAGGATGAGGAGTACAGTGCCCAGTACACCAGTGACGAGGGGGCAGGCGATCTCACATGGAGCCTGGATACGGAGGCGGGCTGGCTATCGATGGATGAGATGACGGGCGTTTTATCGGGCACTCCAACATACGCGGATGTTGGGGTCCAACAGGTGACGGTGGTCTTCGATGATGGCAACGAAGGGAGCGATACATCCACGTTCGACCTTGAGGTGATCGATGTGAACGACCCGCCGTGGATAACCACCGATAACCTGTTGACGGCAACGCAGGACCAATATTTCTACGTCGATTACAACGGGGACGACCTGGATGGTGAGGACCTGACCTGGTCTCTGGATAGCGATGCGAATTGGCTCTCCATCGATACCTACTGGGGTATACTGAACGGGACCCCCACTAACGACGATGTGGGGGCCTATGAGGTGAATATTACCGCATCTGATCCAAGGGGGCTCTCCAACACGACAATGTTCCAGCTGGAGGTGTTGAACGTGAACGACGTACCCACCTGGTTGGATACTCCGGCCAACGTGTCGATCGTGGAGGGCAGCACATACAGATTCGATATCAACGCCACCGACATAGATCCGGGAGATGTTCTCACCTACACCGTTTTCACATACCCCGCGGCGAATATCTCATTGAACGGATCCACGGGAATGCTCGAATGGACCGCCACCAGGTCCATCTTCCTGGAGCAGGACCACACGCTGGACCTTATGTTGAAGGTGACCGACGGCGAGGAGACCATATCCCGCCCCTTCCATCTGGACCTGATACTCGACCCGTCTCCCACCACCGCGTTGATAGCTCCGAACGATAGGATAACGGTTGGGAATATCACCACGATCAGTTGGGGAGGCATGGATAATGGGGGGGAACCCCTGACCTACGATGTGTATCTTGGCCAGTTGAGGTCAAATGTGATCTCATTGAGTGGATCTGCGAAGATCGCGGAGAACATCAATGAGACCGAATTCATCCTTGTGGACCTTGAGGTTGGGAAGACCTACTACTGGACGGTCATCCCACACGATCAATACTCGTCAGGGACCTGTATCGACGAGGTGTTCAGCTTCTTTGTCAACGTCCCCCCGGTGACCGAGCTTATTTACCCGGAGGATGAAGAGATCGTGCCCTATGGTGATCTGGTCCTGGAATTCGAGGGCAGGGACCTCAATATGGATACATTGCAATACCACCTCTACATCAGCACGGTCAGGGAAGACGTGGAGACCTTTGCCGTGAGCGTACACGATACTACCGGGCCCTCCTTCAGGGTGGAGGACCTCCAGCCGGGGGCTGTCTATTACTGGACGGTGATCGCTAATGACGATCATGCATACGGCACATGCATTGATGGGATCTACAGTTTCACCGTGAACGTTCCACCGACGATAGACGCAGTTTTGGACCTACAGGGCTACGTGGGGTCCGAGATAGCTGTGGATGTGAATGGGACAGACCCTGATGCAGATGAATCGAACGCCATGGAATTCAGCATACTGGAGGGACCTGAGGGGATGACGATCGTCTCGGTAACGGGCGTTATAAGCTGGACGCCAGCGGAAGCGGACATTGGAGTTCATACGATCGAGGTCCAGCTGTCGGATGGGTTGGATACGGCAAATCTCTCGTTCCAGATCAAGGTTCTTGAGGCCGTGGGTGAGGAGGAGGATGACGACGAGTCGTCGTCCGCACCGCTCATCATCGCAGGGATAGTGGTTCTATTATTGTTGATAGCAGCGGCCGTGATCTTCTTACTCATCAGGAAAAAGGGTAAAGGCGAGGAGGGAAAAGAGCAACAGGAGGATACACTACCTCCTGAACAGATCCCTGATCTCGGTGTGGATCCCTCGCAGGAAGGGGTGCCAACGATCCAGCAGGAGATCCCACCGGACCCCCTTGTCTCGGGGTTCCGGGAGGGACCTGTATCGCCTCCACCGGAGCCGGTTCCCCAGCCAGAGCCACCATCCCCGGAAGAGGCGCCGCCGGAACCCGCGGCACCTCCTGTGCCGGAACAGCCGGAGGCCCCATTAACGGAATCTTCACAACCTGAGCCACCAGCTCCACCGGAGCCAGCTCCGACCCTACAACCAGAGACTCCTGCGCAACCTGACCCTGTTCAAACTGAAACTCCACCACCTACGCCTGCTCAGGAGCCTATTGAAAATCAGCAGAGCTGACCGATCAGTGGTTCCGCTCGATGAGCTCATTGTGCAATTATGGTATCGGACCAGAGCACCTTATTTTCAGGTATAAATGTAACGACCACCTGATACGTACTGCCAGGATATGGGTCCCAGGTGGGAGAACTGAAGACAATTTGATCGCCCGCCCACGCTTCTCCAGTAGTGGTGGTCAATGAGGCTCCATCAACCTTGACCGAGAGGTCGTTCCAATCCCATGTACTTGAGATCATCTCAAACGTAAGCGTATTGGCATCCGCATCGATCTCCCCTTTCGCGTTTAAGATATCTACTGGTCCACCATCGCTTTCGGTTAAACTCGAGGCCCACAGGAATGTGATTCCTGCGAATACAACCGTTCCGACCACCGCTAACCCCACCAGGATCCCGATAACTATCAGGACGATCGCAACCGTCGACATCGATTTCTTCTCTTCTCCAATTCCCTCTTCCATAGTCATTCCTCTACGTCCCGATGGGCATAATTTATTAGAAATCTTCCGGTCCAGCCGTGGCAGGCCACCTGGAACGGAACACTACCCGGCCCTATACCCCGATCATTACCGATCATCTGTAATTCTTGATGGCGTCCAGGACCTGTGCTATCTCCCTTCTCTTGAGCCCTTTCACCCTTGACAACTTCGCCGGATCGATACCCAGGACCCTGCCCAGATCACCATATCCCGCCTTGACCAGTTTGTTGCAGATCTCCGGGGATAGCTTTAGCTTGCTTCCGATCTCCTTCTTTCCGCTGAGGTTTCGGGTCTTCTCCTTGATCCTGCCGTCCTCCACATAGAGCTGACGCTGAGTCGCCTTGGCGATAGAGATATCATGGGTCACCACGATCACGGTCGTCCCGGTATTATGGTTGAGCTCGCCAAGGAGCTTCATGATGCTCTTGCCCGTTCTGGAATCGAGGTTTCCAGTGGGCTCATCTGCGAGGACCACCGATGGATCGTTCGCAAGGGCCCTGGCGATCGCAACCCTCTGCTTCTCCCCTCCGCTCATCTCCTTTGGTTTGTGGTTCCACCTATCCTTCAATCCCACGGTGCCGAGAAGCTTCATGGCCCTATCCCTTCTCTCCTTCGGGGTCATCTTGAGGTTCTCCATTGGCAGCTCCACGTTCTCGACCGCGTTGAGGATCGGCAG
>JAUVCY010000174.1 GCA_030595585.1 Thermoplasmatota archaeon | reverse complement strand
CCATGATACGTATTTGACAGTCGTATTCACGTATTGATGTTTCTCATGAAAGTCCACCAATGGCCTGTCCGTATCCTGAATTATCTCTCTCACCTCTTCGTAATAATTGCCTATTTGATCGCTAAACCTCACATACACGGTGTTCTTCCTGTTTTGGTTCAATTCCACGATGTAGCTGGAAAGGCCTGTAACGTTCACGACCTCCCCGGACTCCATGCAGTAGATCGTTGAACCGGAAATATCCATCCAGGTCGGATTTTTCCAATGGAATAAGATAGTGTCATTATTTGTGACCATATTTGAACAGGGAGATATTATGCAATGAGAGCCCCCCGAACTCACCTCGAAACCTATCTCCTTCTTGTTGGTCCATCCGGCCATGTCACTGGTCCTTATTGACAACGTATGATCTCCGATATTCAGGTATTCCTCCAATTGCATTGTTGGTAGTTTTTCCTGAAGGGTCCATTCTCCACCATCCAGACGGTAGTAGACCTTACCAAGTGCCAGATTATCCAGAACGGTCCATTTCATTGTGACGATACTGTTGGACAACCTCGATCCATTTTCAGGCCCCATGATATCTATACTCGGCGGGGTCAGATCAACCTTGAAGCTCAACTCCTGTGAGGTATTAAGAAGAAGATCATCCCATGCATTCAATTTTATGGTGTGGACTCCCTCTTCCATTTTGAGCGTCAGCTCTCTTTGATCCGCGTCAAGTTCATGAGGTGTGCCATCTATCTCAAGTATCAGGCCCCGTATCAGGTCCATATCAACTATATTCCAGCTAATGGTAACATTGTCCGTTTTTAACCATTTACCTTCCAATGGTTCCACGAATCTGACTGTGTTATGGTCGTAACGAATGATGATATTGACCCGTGTGGTGTTTATCAGCCCCAGTTCATTTTGTGCCTTTAAAACAATTTCATGTTCTCCTTTTTCGAAAGTATGATAGTATGAAGTAGTGTCAGTAACATTGATCCAATCACCATCATTGATCTTCAACAGGATTTCCGTGATGTTATATCTCAGGTTCCAAACTTTCCATAGGATATTATGGTTCAGACTGATGTTGTACCCTAGGTTAGGCGATGATATCTCCAATTTAGGATTGAATATTTTCTCGAAACGGTCCGTTAGCGGATGTTTGTCAAACTGGGGGTGGTAGACCCTGCTATTCTGCAAGTTCAATGAAATATCAACAATTCCATCCTCATTTGAATCCGGGGACCTATGGTGCCACCAGCAATTGCCTATTCCGTCTTTTGACCATGAGATGGAACCAACATCATTCCTCACATTCAAGTAAACCTGTTTTCCTGAGCCATTGTCACCAGTGCCTCCATTGTGATAAAATGTATTCCTCCATATGCAGTCATTATATGCAATACTGTGTCCCACTTTGATTGCCCAAGTGCAATTTCCAAAATAGTTATCCCTGATGTTGAAATCCACAAAACGTGGGGTAAAAGGCATCCCCGTATATTCAAAACCGTCCTTGCAAGATTCAAAGGTATTTTCGTGGATCTGGTGTTTCTCAGGGGAATTGATTGATGCATCTTCAGCAAGAATTCCCGATTTGTAGCCAATAAATGTATTCTGGGATATGTTTATATTTGTCGCACGCCACATCCATAAAGTAGAATTGATAAATGTATTGTTGTAGATCGGTACGCTGACACCATCAGTGATCTTCAGAGTTGTATTCGTATACGTTGTATTGGCATATTCGGATCCGGACCTGGATGACATTGTCATTTGACAATCAAAGAAACGGCTATCTTTCACAGATATACTTTCAGAGTTGATCATTCCATCAAAACCATTGATATCCACATTCAAAAATTCTACGTTGTCACATTCGGTGATCTGGAGAACGGATCCTTTGGTTGATGTAAGGTTCCTGATGGAGATCCCCTGTACATTTTTCACCTTGATGTCAGAGGATGTGCCCATGCAATTGAGAATGATATGGCCCTCCACATTTTCGATCTCTATTATGTCAATTTCTCCGATCAATAGGTTATATGGGTCATCGATCGATCCGGAACCGGTAAAACTCTGCCTGATCATATCTTCTGTACCATTAATTTTGATCTGGTCCATGTGTTCAAAAGAGGAGATTGGAAATCCGAGAAGGGAAAATATCATCGCAAAAGGAATGATATAATTACTCATCATCCTCAGATCTGCCATAATGAAAAAAGATCTTATTGATATGATTAACATTCCGGTTCAGTTCTACGGCATTTTCACCTTGATATTATAGCCTCACCTATTCTGGTAAAATTATTTTCATTAACTTATTATAACATCTTAAAATAAAAAAAGGGGAGGGCACTGCACCCTCCCCATATCATTCCTTGATGAGTACTTATTCTACCATGCCCAACGGGGCCTCGTAATCCTCGTCGTCATCCACCTCGTACTCCTCGGTTGGGTCGTACTCCTCCTCATCCTCCTCCTCCTCCTCGCCGTACTCATCATCGGGGACCTCCTCCTCGAAGGCGGACCCACACTCGGGGCACTCCAGTGCGTCCCCGCCAAGTTGTGCACCGCACTCCGGACACTCGAACAGGTCCTCCTCGAACTCCGATCCGCAGTTGGGGCAGTCCGGTTCGTCCGCTTCAACAACGTACCCACAGGTGGGACAGAGGAACTCACCCTCCATGGGCTCGCCGAAGTCCTCGTACTGGCGGCCGCGGCCGCCTCCGAACCTCATGCGGTGGGAATCCTCTTCCTCCGGCTCCTCCTTCTTGTTCATCATCAGGTAGATCACCCAGAAGAGGAATATGACCACCACGACGATTATGAGGAAGATCACCCAGATGGGCACCTTCTCATCATCACCGTCCGACCCGCTCTCTACCTCCATGGGAATGGTCTCAAAGTTTACGACCTGCCCGGGGACGATGGAGAATGCCTTCAACACGTCATCGTAGCCATCGACCGCTATCAGAAGCTCGTAGTCTCCCTCGGTTATCTGGTCCTCATACCTGAACTCACCTGTTGCCTGGAGGGGGATATTAACGCCCTCGGCCGCACCGACTTCGGTCAGTGTGATGGTCACCAGATATGGGGTGAAGGGGTTTCCGTCCTCATCCTTGACGAAACCCTGAATGCTCCCCGTGGTTACCACCGGTGCGGTGTTGAACACCCACGAATCCCCGATGAAATCCTTGTACTCATCGAGGGGCTCTATTGTTTCCTCCACCATCACCGTATATGTGGTGCTGTACTCAAGCGAGTAGGTGGGAACGAGGGTGGCAGTGAAGTCGGAAGCGGAGTATTCCACGGTTGCAAGTACCCTGACGCTTCCCCTCATGAGGTAGAAGGTATCCTCGTCTATGGTGCTCCCGTCCATTGCCTCCGGGAATATCACCCTTACCTCGGTATCCACCGGGATCTCACTTCCTCCTGCCGTGGGGAACCGCTCCGATACGGGGATCGTGGTCACCCCGCTCTCGGTCGTGAAGTTTGAGTAGAAAGGTCCGCTGAAGGAATTGGAGTTCACATCCATGATTAGAGATATCACCTCCACCCTGTAATCCACACCGTTCGCCAGAAGGTTCACGGGGGACATGGTCACGATGGTGTTGTCCTCGGAGAACGAGTACTCAACGGATACGATGGTCCCGTTCTGCATGTTCCTGAGCATCAGGGTCTCCGGTCCCACCGACGTCGGGTCCAGCGGCCTGGAGAACGTTATGGTGATGTCGTCACCGATGGCGAAACCCGGTTCTCCCTCGGGCGGTTCCACCGAAGCTGTGAAGGCCAGCTCCCCAAGCTCCATATCCTGCACGTTCCACATCATCGGTATCAGCTGGATATCGGTATACAGGCCGTCCCCGTATCCGGTGAGCGTCGCCATCATATCGTACGTCCCGGCCACGAGGTCCATGAACTCGTAAAGGCCGGTATCATCCGTGGTCGTGGTGTCCATTCCGCCTCCCACAAGGGATGCGGTAACGGTCGCACCATCTGCGGCCAGGTCACCAGGGATGGTCACCGTGCCCCTGAGCCCACAGTTGTTCGTGGGTGTCAGGGTGACGTTGAACAGAAGGGTATCACCCGCAACTACGGCGATCGCCTCCTGATATGGCATCACCCAGGCCTTGGAGAAGTTAAGCTGATAGGAGCCTTCGTCTAGGTCGTAGATGGCATAATATCCGGTCTCGTTGGTCATCGCCACCGCGGAGAAATTCCCCTTCATTGCCTCGACGATAACGCCGATCAATGGGGTGCCGCCGGTGGTATTGACGTATCCCTCTATGGAGGGTACCCATGAGACCTCGAACTCCACGACATCCACGTTGTTCTCAAGATCGTACGTGTCGTAGGTGACGTTGAATACGGCCCTATGCGTCCCGCTTGAGGAGACTGTCCACGTGTCGAACCCTGATACTATGAAGTAATCTCCCGGCTGCTGTGGTGAGCCCAAGCTGAAGCTGTCGAGGAGGTCGTTGTAGACCATCGCATCGGCCGCGACGTCGTAAATGCTCAGATTGACCATTATGATGTCCACCCAATCCGGATCGTTCCCAAGGTAGGTGACATTCGCAAGAGGCGTCAACACGTCTCCCTTGAAGATCTCAACTCCCTCGTCTATGAAGAAATTCTCGATGGAGAGGTCCAGGACATCCATGAAGATGAAGGTGTCATCCTGGGAGGTGAAGTTCCCGGAGAGGTCGGCCTCCACGAGGATATCGAAGATGTCCTCCTCAAAGAGTACATCGCCAATATCGATCATCCTCTGGCCTTCGGCGTCGATCAGGACCTCGAAGGGAGTTACATGGGTGTACTCCTCGTAGAGGGTGGCGTTCCCATCGTATGCCACTTGCACATGGAACTCAATGATCCCGTTATATGATTCGTTCCCCGCGTTATCCAGTATGGCGAACAGAGTGTGGG
>JAUVCY010000020.1 GCA_030595585.1 Thermoplasmatota archaeon | reverse complement strand
GGTGAGATCACGAACGTCGTGATCGAGGGAAAGGAATCTGATTTCCCCGACGATGACATCGAGAGAGCCCCACCACTTTGATCTGGAGACCAAGAGGATTTTTCGCTCGTCCGGCCTATAATTAATAATGAATTCATAACGAAGTATATTTATATCTCTTCGGTTATATTTCACTTATGTACCTTGAGAAGATCAACAAGACAGAATTGAAGATCCTCGATCTGGTACTGCATAATGGAATTACAGAGAAGATGATCGCCAGCAAGCTGGAACGGTCTCCTTCCTGGACCTCGGAATGTGTTACCCACCTTTCCATGATCGGTTTCGTGGATCTGATAAGGAACGGTATTTCCAAGGAGGTAATAATATCGGATAACGATCTGGGAACAGGCATCAGGAAATTGATGATAGATGAACCCATGTTATCACTGGATGTGGTTCTACCTGATTCTGGGTTGTTGATCCTACCTCTGATGTTGTCCGCTGGAACAAGCGTCAGAGAGATATCCCGAAGAACTCACCTGACTACAAGAACTATATACAATAAGATCAGAAAATGGAAAGGAATGGGGTTGATCGACCTGAAGGTTTATCCGGACAAGGTATCGTTCAGTAATTTCATGTACAACCTCATCGAATTCATTGAGATCTACAGCCGATATCGAAATCGAAGATATCTCAAGGATGAGGTCCGAGATGGAGTTATTATCTGGGAAGGACGCGACGAGTTCCTGTTCACCTCCGGGATGGATGTGGATAAAGATATTTTCAGGAACGCTGGACCTTCGCGTTCAGAGGAACTGGGAGGTAATATAATGTCACGATCAAGATACTATCATTTCTCCACGATCGGAAATGAGATCTCATTGGAGGAGGCATTGGTCCAGACCGTAATATCCGATCTCAATAACCCAAGGCCTTACCGACTTATAGGGGAACAGATAAAAATGGGAAATGCAGATAAGGAGAGGATCATATCTTATGCATATAAATACGGAATTCCAGATAGGATAGAAGAGAGGATGTGAGATGAACGATAGAAGTAAGTTTGAAAAGGATATTTTATTCTCGGAGATCGAGTATATCTCCCGTTCGCTACATACGGAAATAGACATATTCCTCATTGGCGGATTGGCCATGATCCATCACGGTTTGAAGGCTGTAACAAAGGATATTGATATCGTATTATCGGATGAGCAGAAGGCAGTAAAATTCCAGGAACACCTGATCAGAAATGGTTTTATCAGAACCGACCCGATCTCAAGTGAATATCGTCGATTGGAAGCATTTTCAATGTTTGAAAGGCCCGGTGGATACAGATTTGATATCTTCGTTCAAAGGGTTTGTGGAAAATTGACACTATCCGAGAAAATGAAGGAGAGATCCACGGGTATATCCATTCCCGGTAAACTCGTCTTGAATATTGTGTCTACCGAGGACCTCTTCCTTTTCAAGAGTATCACTGGCAGAGATGATGATCTTGCTGACATGAGGATGATCGCTGTATCCGGTTTGGACTGGAGCATTATCGATGAAGAGATGAGAGATCAACCAAATTCATGGAGATGGAATGTAATGTTCTACCAAAGCATATTGGCATTGGAGGAGGAATATTCCATCCTATGTCCCCTGAAAGAGAAGTTCAGAATAGAAGCGGAGATATCCGCTGGTATTGGAATAGCTATATCAAAGCTTGAGGAGCACTCCATTTCATATTCACATCTTCTTGAAGCAATTGACGAAGATGTCAAGTTCTCAAAAGCAGTGATCGATAGGATGAGGGAGATCGGTCTGATCCATGAAGAGAATGGATTGATGACCACACCGGAGATCCAATGACAACCAATTGAGGATTGATCCATTGATGTAAGGATGTGATATAACCGGATGTATCTCCTCTCCCTGACGTAAAAACAGTCCGGAAAGATCCTCACATCATCAGTACGGTCGAACGATCGGGGGAGAACCATTGAATAATTTTACGGGTGTAACCTAACTTTGACATGTAAGTATAATTACGCGTCAAAGTGAGGCTTTTCCCAACATTGAGAAGTTTAGATTATATTTGATCTGTCTATGTTGGGATGTAAAAGATAATGTTGCAGGTCCGTAGGATTCCAAAGGGAAAAGGTATGGACTCCTTTCAAGGTCGGTTTGACACCATGGATAATATCATATAATGCAAGACCAGTTACTGCATTGTTGAGCATGGGGGATAACGATGAAAGATAGCAAGAATATCATGGCCCTTATTGGGGTTCTACTTATTGTGCTGCCAACCGTTATTGTGTTGACGGCAGATGCTGGAAATGAGGACGAATATGTTGCTGCCGACATCACCCGTGCATTCAAGGAAGAGTCCATTTACGGTGGGGAATGGGTCGATGACCTTTCCGACGAGAGCGGGATAGAAAAGAGAATTGGTGTGATCAAAGAGCCAGAGGGATTCAAGATCAGACCCTCCGACAGGGAATACGTATTCTTCCAGGAGGATTTTGAGAACTATACTGCTGGACAGAATCTATTTGGACAAAATGGTTGGATCGCCGATACAACCCGTGCGCTTTCCAGCGATCAAGCCCAATTCACGGCAACAACATCAGGCCCAACCTCTCAACCTTCAACGACCGTGGGTAAGATCTACAACCCGGATGATGATTATTCAATGGTTCTATCAAATTCAATGGACATATCAAGCGGCACTCTGGTCTGCTGGGCGGCTACGAATAAGATGTGGACAGGCACCTCGGGCGCCATGTCGTTGTCGCTGGCATTGATGAAAAGCAGTAGTTCAACCCCTTCAAGTTCGGACCGTGTTGCCTCCATCATACTGAAAAATGGTGAGGCGGCCTATAGAACCACCCCCACGAGCACGTCCACGATCTTCATATCCTCCGGAATGTCCGCCAGTACATGGTACAAGTTCAAGATAGATTTCGACTGTACCACAAGTAGAGCAGATTTCTACGTCTATGACACTTCAAGCACCCTATTGGGATCCGCATTGAATACCGCTTTCATGTCCTCGGCCACCTCGATAAAAAGATTGGAGCTCGTCACACCGAGGGATCATTCCGGAGTCTACACGACCACATACTGGGATGATTTCAAGATATTGCCACCTGCAGGATTCGTTACGGATTTCATTTCAACAAAGGAGGATGATTTCGAGGGTTATCTGAATGGTCAGGATGTCCTGGATACGGGTAACTGGATCGCGGATACGAACCGGTATCTTTCCAGCGATCAAGCACAGTTCACAGCAGTTTCAAACGGCCCTTTGCCGATGCCCTCGTCAAGGATCGGGGAGATATACAACCCGGATGATGATTACTCGTATATCATGTCCGAGGAGATCAGTTTTTCCGCTGGAACAGTTCAATTCTGGGTAGCAACCGATATGATATGGCTTGGTTCGTCCGGAGCCATGTCCTGCATGTTGTCATTGATGAAGAGCAACAGTGCAGCTCCGGATAACGATGATCGTGTGGCCACTTTTATGCTAAGAGATGGGGAGTCAGCCTACAAGACAACACCAACGACCTCATCAGTAACCATTGGATCGGGCATCGTCGCCAATTCATGGTACCGGGTCAGGATAGATTTCAACTGCACTCTGGGGAGAGCCAGTTTCTACGTTTACAACAGTACAGGCCACCTTATCGGATCGGCCGTGAACACCAACTTCATGAGTTCGACGGATTCCATTAAACGGTTGGAGCTCGGCACCTCAAGAGACCATAACAGGGTATATACCACCTCGTACTGGGATAATATCACGGTAATGGGATCGACCGTTCGATCGGAGGAGATCGACCTACCCACAGGGATGAGCTGGTCGACGCTTTATATCGATAAGGAGCAGTCGCTGGGAAACAGGATCGAATTCGAGATACTTGATTCGATGAATCACCCCATACCTCAATTCACATTCAACAAGAGGGCCTCCGAGATCGATATATCCGGACTTAACGAATTGGATATAGACACGATCAAGATAAATGCAATTCTATTCGGAGACACTTCAAATTCCCCCACGCTGAAGGGATGGGGGGTGGAATGGAACGATACGATGGCCTGGAGGGATTCCTTCACCACCTCCCTCAAAGAGGGTTTCAGGACCGACACGGTAAACTCGAAGGGAAAGATCGTTCTGGAAGATGGTGAGAACAGCGGAAGGTACATTTCCGAGACGATATACCTTCCCGATGGACACTACTGGGGTATGTTGGAGGCGAATATGACGAATGGTGTGTCCCTGAGCGTTCTTGATGCAACAACAGGAATTGTGATCGCAAATATGGGCGATATTACCGGAAACGGCATAGTTACCAAGGATGTGGAAGGGATCGATCCTGTAGCACATAGATCCGTTAAGATCCAGGCAGACTTGAGCAATATCGGCGGAGACCCGGAACTCGCGTCATTTTCCATCTCATGGGTCCGCAATAATGTCCCATCGATACAATCACTGCACATTCAATCGTTGGTCTATCGTACGCTGGAAGCTCCGATCACCGTACTGGTCAGCGATGATGAGGAGGATGCTGGCTCCCTGGCCATTGAGCTGGAGTATGTTCTGGAGGGAGAGGAGACCTGGGAGCAGTCTCTTCTATCCACACCGTCCTACAATGACACATCGGGAAGATGGGAATTCATCTTCCATCCAACCGCAGATGCCGAAATAGGGAACTACTCCTTCAGGATCAATGTTACCGATCGGGTTGGTGCCAATGTTTCCATTTCCTACCAAAATATGATCGTGGTGAAGAACAACATCCCCACCGCTCCAACGATATCGCTCTACCCCATTCATCCAACCACCGATTCAGATATCGTCGTAAACCTGGTGGAACCCGCTACAGATGTGGAAAATACGGAACTACGATACACGTATACGCTGTATATCAATTACGAAAAGGTCGAGGGCCTATCATTTGAATCGATCGATGAGGCCGCGACAGTCATTCTTCCCAGCAACTACACGGAGAAATATGATATAGTGGTATGTGAAGTGTACGTCTCGGACGGCCTGGATGTATCTCAACAGAATTCCGTATGGGTCACCGTCGTGAACACCTTGCCCAATTTCACATCCCCCCTGGATCCAATTTCGTTCGATGAGGATACGATATACCAGCATGATATCTCTCTATGGGATATGTTGGAGGACGGTGATGAAGATACAATTGACATTTCAACTCCAGGAACCGAAAACATATCAGTTGAGATAGATGAGGCGAGTGGATTGGTCACGTATATTCCAGAATTGAACTACTTCGGCCAGGAGAATATTACCTTCACCGCTTCGGATGGGGATAGCGTAATTATCTTCAATATCACCGTCCACGTTCTGTCTGTCAATGACCTGCCCATAGGCGAAATAACCGAGCCGATCATCTGGGCAGATGCATTCCTTGAAGAGGATATCTCGTTCGAGGCTGTTGCCGAGGATGTAGAGACCGACTTCGACAACCTGACGTTTACGTGGAAAGATGGCGATGATGTGATCGGAAACGGCCCATCCATGGTCAAGAACTGGACCGATGTCGGAGAGAAGGATGTTTCATGTTATGTTTCGGATGGAGAGGCTGAAGTATATCTGGGCAACGTCACAATTACCATATCAAAACGGCCCCCACTGTACACCGATGAGCAGGTATATCGGTATCATAATAACTCTGGCAGACCGGTCCTCTTTGACGTGGTCGATGATACCGGCAGGAGCGAAAATCACACGGAAGATGATCTAGGGTCCATAGATCTGGTAATGTTGAAGGCGGAGGCTCTGGAATATGATATCATCATAACATTGGAGCTCTCTTCCAGCCCGGTACATGGCGATCAGGGGGATCCCTTCAATTCAAATGATGGTATCTGGGGACAGTATGATATCTACCTGGTCACATCCAGCTGGGCAGAGGTGGAGTTCAATCAGACCAATCTCAATATCCTGGAGATGGAGGGATACGATCCGTTGGCGTTCTCACAGGATAATATGGGCGGCACCTGGGTCCACCTCTCCTATGGATATGGCTCCAACATAGGCAATCCTGTTATCGTCGGGAACCAGATGACCTGGACGATCCCCATGGCCGATCTCGCCGTAAGCGGGTTTGATATCGATGAATATGATCTGTATGCGAGAAGCATATATGTCGAGGTTAAAGATGGTGAGATGACAGCAGGCTTCGATACCATTGGAAAAGGGGCCAGGATACATACTGTGATCGTACCCGAACCGGAACCAGAACCGGTTTCGGAAGTGGAAGAGGAAAGTTCCTATCTCTGGCTCTTCATATTGATCGCAGTAGTGATATGCATTGCGATAATTGGAATGATCGTGTTGTTTATTATCATCCGTAAGGGAAAGTCCAGGGAGGAAAATGAGATAGAGGCCACTCCGGTATATGACATGGATACAGCATATCCACAGGATGCAATGGCCCCTGGAATTCCACAACAGGATGTAATGGCCCCTGGAATTCCACAACAGGATCTAATGGCTCCTGGTATCCTACAACAGGATCTAATGGCTCCTGTGATCCCACAACAGGACCCAATTGGTATCCCACAACAGGGTGTAATGGGTGCTGGTATTCCAACACAAAATATCGATAACGCTACAATTCCAGTGGGGGCCGACCAGATCCGAACAGATGTACCACCAACGGGATATGAACCTCCAGTAGAAGCACAGATCCCTCCCGTGGAAGAGGCAGGAATTCCTGCACAGATCGAACAGCCAACACCTCCTCAACCGCCGACAGGAGCGGTGGATGAGACGGTATATCAAGGGGAGCTGGAAGTGCCCCCATCCGATCCGGCCGTATCAACGGTCCAGCAAGCACCACCAGAAGGGTGATATCCGACCAAAGAGGGTCTGGAGGGGTGTTCCCAAACCCAATGACCTCAGACCTGTTCGTCGTATCAGCCCGGGAATGCCGCATGGAAGAACTCCGGAGAGCAACACCGCTTTGATAGGTTTAATGGCAATGGGATATCGATCCATTATGAGGATCTGGCGGTTCATTTCTCAAAACCTTTAATATTATTGATATACATGATAGGGGCTACAATCCAGGGGCATATTCCTGCCTGCTGGCTATTGGAGGGACACCCATGATACGAGAAGTCAGAATTGGCCTGATAACGATCGTACTTGTTCTCATCCTGACATCCTTTTCCCAGGTGATATCATTCCCCGAGGATGGAGCGGATGAGGTTGAGGCCGCGGATACGCCCACAAGGGAACTATTTACAAAGTATTATCTCGAGGGAACATTCACATTGGCCCCTTCGTGGAACGAGGAGCAGATGATGGTGGTGGCTTTCCTTCAGAACAAGGATGACTATGATAAAAAAGGGGAAAATCAGAATGGAGAGGATTACGGTGATTTCTTCGCCAAGCAGGTGGCCAATTCACTCACCATACCACTGAACGATATGACATATTCTACTGGCAACTATAATTCTCCTGAAAAAAGGGTACTTGTAGAGTTGTTCACAGGGACAGATTGTGGATACTGCCCCGCGGCGGAGGGTGCCACTGGGGACATGATAGAGAACGATGATGTGTTCCCGAACAAGGTCTCGGTCATTGAATATTATGTTACGGGCGATCCCACTCTGGTCGAGAGCGTTTCAACTGCCACCGCATCAAAGTACAAGGCTACTGGAACGCCCACAAGTGCATTCGATGGAGAGGACTTCCTGGTTGGAGGTAATCCAGCCTACAACGATCCGGTTGTGAGGTCCTGGTACTATTCAAAGCTGAATGAGAAGGGAACCTACAACACGACCGTTTTGATCAGAGGTTCTGGAACAAACAACAATACACAGGCCCATTTCAACGTGAGCGTCGAGGTTATCGGGGCTCTACCCAGGGGAAACTGGTCCCTCAAGGCGGTCCTCTGCGAGGATCTATATCCACGGGAGCATTCAAGCGCTCCTATCCGTTTCGTCGCCAGATCCTCCAGGAGCGTTTTCATCCCCCAGCTGGGAGAGGGAGTGCCGGATGTCACCTTCGACGAGGAGAGGACATACGAGAACATGGCCAAGGAACACAGGGGCAACCTCACGATATACTGGTCCGCTTATGATCAACAGGACGGAACGAACCTTGAGATCGACCTCATGGCGAAGACACCCACGACCGGGTGGAAGTACATTGCCCAGAGCCTGGATAACACCGGGTCCTACAAATGGGATACACAGAACCCCAGAGTGCCAGATTCAAAAGGATACCGGATCCAGGTCATTGCAAGGGATTCGGACGATAAGGAATCCTCTGATATGGGGATCCGAACTTTCGATCTCAACAACCCCGATTTCCCTCTTTTCAACCTGATATATCCAACAGAGGGGGATGAGGTCGTGGGAGGGGTCGATATCCTCTGGGACGCAAACGACGGCGAGGACGATACCCTCCAGCTGATGGTCAGCTGTATGATACGGCCAGAGGATGGATCGGAATGGGAGGCCCTGTCCAGGGACCCTCTAACGGGAGATCCCCTCATGCCGAACCAGAACGCCCTATGGTTCAACAGCGACAAGATCGACCTCGGAACCGGAGAACCCAGATATCCCGACGGCTTCGAATACCGTTTGAAGTTCGTGATAAAGGACAGGGATGATATGATAACCGAGTTCATATCTCCCGCTTTCGGCGTATACAACAACGACATGCCCACAGCAATGATACTCTCCCCTGTGGATGGGGAGGTCATCTCGGAGACATTGGATATCGGATGGGAGATCGGGGACCAGGAGGACCCCGTCTATAACCTGTTCACCTCATTCAGCCTCAGTAAGGATGGTGGGGAGTACCTCGAGATCCACAACGGAAGCTTCGACGATGCTGCAGGTAACCTGACCTTCACCACCATGGAGATAGGAGGCGATGGGGAGTACAGGTTGAGGTTGGAGGTCACCGATTCAAGGAATCTGGTATCCGAGGCTGCGGTAGCGGTCTTCACCGTCTACGATCCCGACCCCCCGGTCCTGTTCAACCTCACTGGCCCAAAAGGGGAGGTGAAGGGGATCAGGACATTCAAATGGGAGAGCTCGGACCTTGACGCGGAGGAGACCGCCACATACAAGGTGTCCATCAGGCCAATATCGGGAGAATGGACGGTCCTGGCCGACGGAATGACGGAGAGGTCCTATGCTCTGGATACAACCGATTTCGAGGACGGCGACTACGAGCTTAAGGTCAACGCATGGGATACGTCGGACCTTCGTCTGAGTGATGAGAGCTTCTTCAAGGTATTCACGATCAACAACCCGGACGCTCCAACGGTCACGATCATCGGGCCAGGTGCCGGGGACGTCCTGAACACCACCGTGGAGATATTGTGGCTCGGAAACGATCCGGACGGTGATAACCTCACCTACAACCTCTACTATCACGTAAAGAACAATGCGGTCTGGACCTCCATCGTCGAGGGGAAGACCAACACACGTCACCTGTGGAACTTCTCAACCTTCGATGAGGGGGAGTATTTCATCAAGGTGGAGGTGGTGGACAGCTCGGAGGAAGCTCTTTCCTACAGCACGGAAGTTGGGCCGGTCACCCTGAAGATCTATATCCCTCCCGAGGTGGAGGACCCAATTGACAGGCCGACGGACGGGTCAGGGGATGAGGAAGTGGAGGATAACAACGATCTCCTCTACATCTCCCTGGCGGTGGCGGGTTTCATAGGATTGGTGCTGCTGATGGGGGTTATCGTGATGGTCCTTTTCGCAAAGGCCAACCGTAAAAAGAGGGAGGGAGCCGCCATACCGAAGAACGACGGTGACCTTCTCATACCTGATATTGAGAGCATAGAGACCCCTGATGGTGTTGGGCCAACCCCGGTCCAGCCGATCGTGTATCAGGGTCAGATGCCTCAGGGCGAACAGATGGTGCAGCAGCCCGTACCTCAGCCGGCCCCTCCGGCTCAGATGGCTCCGGAACCGGCTGCACAGCCGCAACAGGCCGTTCCGGAGGTGCCTCAGGAGAACACTCGATCTGCGGAGATACCTCAGCAGCCTCAACCGGAACAGCCCCAACCCGATGCAGCGCAGGCCCCGGCTCAGATCGAGCAGCCTCAACCTGTTGCAGAGCAGGCCCCGGTCCTACCGGAGCAGCCTCAAACTCCACAGTAAGATATACAAAAAATAATATGGGGAACCTCAAAAGAGGTTCCCCTTACCTTTTTTTCTAGAAATTAAAGAAGGTGAAGTACTGCTCTCCCCAGATGGCATACCATACCACAAAGGCTCCTGCCAGTAGAAGCAGGAATCCGGAGACCTTCTTGATCTTGTCCGTGTTGGTGATCACCTTTTCAAGTCTCTTGCTTCCAATGGATATGAAATACGTGATAAGCACCATCATAAGTCCAACGGACAACGCGTAGATCATGAAAACGATAAAGCTCCCGACAAACCCTCCTGCCATGCCACCCAGGACGATCACTCCAAGGAATACTGGAGCCATGCAGCTCGAGGCGGCCGCTCCATATCCGAAACCGTATGCAAAGAGGCCTCCAACACCGTTCTCATCGGTCTGTCGATCCCCTCTGATCATGTACATCAGCTTCTGGAACGGGCTCTTGACCAGGTCCATGAACTTCTCGATATAGCTATCATATCCGAGAATTATAGATAATCCCAGGAAAAAGAGTATGCCGCCGACAATGGGCATCAACAGGACCAGATATTTGCTGACCAGAGCGCCAAATAGCGCAGCCAGTATCCCAATGATCGAGAAGAATACCACCAGGCCGAGTGCGGCGAAGATCCCCGCCTTCATCGGATTGCGCTTTTTTCCCCCCGTGTCACCGGAGATATAGTATGAGATGTATCCTGGGAGAAGCGGGAAGGAGCAGGGTGAAAAGAACGTGATGGCCCCGAACACGGCGGCCAGAGCTCCAATGGCGAACAGAGATGCCCCAGACGAGGATATCGTCTGTTTCGTGTAATCTCCACTGTGCGCATCGTCAACGGCCTCAAGCACGTCGCTCTGTTTGATCGCACCTGTATGGGTGTATGCAATGTCTCCGTTGGGGGCCACAATGACCATCTTGGGGATGTATGGAGCATCGAAAGTGGATATGAACTTCACGTTCTGGCCTATGGGCCAATCCGCACCGTATTTGTTCTGGAAAGCGTCCAACATGGAGTTCGTGTCATCCTTACCCACGGATACGGATAGGAACTGGACGTCCTCGCCGTATCGATCCTTGATCGTCCTGTACACCTCAACAAGGTCTGGCATCTCTTTGTTGCACACCGAACAGTCCGTGGACATGATATCGATGACCAGTACCTTGCCGGAATAGGTCCCGGGCGTATGTGTCATACCCTCGGTATCCTTGACCGTGAAATCAGGAACGGTATCCGTATCGGTCGACGCAAATGAGCTGAGTGAGAATATGGATAGTAATAGTCCTATGATGATGAAAATTGCAACGGTTCCCTTCATGGAAAGGAACTTCCAGAAGGAGCCCTTTCTCCCCTTTGAAAACAGGTACAGTATCGGCGCCCCGATCACCAGGGCAATGCCCAGAAAGAGCCAGAAACCGGAGGTATTGATCTCTATGCTTCCCCCCTTCCCTGCCACGTTTGATGACCCCTCTCCAAGGGTGAACACCTCCGATGATCCTTGGGCCGCCTGGTCATCGTACAGGAGGACCTGCGCATAGAGCGCTCCGCCTCCGTAATCGATCTCCGCCGTCCCCATCGGGTCGCTGTAGGCAAGGCACACCCCCTCATCATCGCACACCTCCTCGCCCGTTATCGTCAGCTCGACCGATTCCCATACCGTGGCGTTCGGTGCGACCGTATTGTAGAAAAGGAATGCCCTGGCGATCCCGACGTCGTCATCCATGGTGACCGTGATGGAATTCCCATCCACGGTGATCTCCGAGACCGTGGGCTCGGAGTTCTCCTTATCGAACGCGGTGGATCTGGATGTCGCCGACTGGACCGATCTGGGGGATTTCGCCTTCAGGTTGCCGTCCGTTCCCCTGGAGGAATCGGTGTCCCCTTCGTCATAGACCGCCGCAATGGCGTAAACATCCTGGGGCTTGATCGGCACGGTCGCATCGGGGATGTCCCAGGTGGCCGAGAAGTAGTACTCCTCCCTGTTGTTCAGCTGGAAGGTCTCCGCCTCGATCGCATATCCCCTGAACACCGCATCGTTCACCACCTCATGATCGTAAACCGTTGAATAGGCGGGGGCCGAGTCCTCGACCATGAACACGTACAGCGATCCTCTCAGCTGGGGTGCCCCTACGAGTTTGGCATTCCCATCGTATCTTACCTCTCCCGAGACGAAGAACGAGCCGTCCTCGTATATCTGGTCCACCTCAAGGAACACGTAAGGAAAATTCCATGTCAACCTGTCCATCACCCAG
>JAUVCY010000129.1 GCA_030595585.1 Thermoplasmatota archaeon | reverse complement strand
GATCATCTTCATCTTCTCCCTTGTCGCGATGTCGCTCCTGGGCAGAAGCTGGGTCCTCTTCAGGCTGATCCACTCAATATGGTACCTGAGCTATGTCTCCACCATATTCCTTTTCGTCGGGTCCAGGTTATCCGGGAAACTGTGGTCCCTGGGAGGTATGAGATCATCCATCCTCCTCTTTTTACTGGCGTTGGTCCTCCACATCCCATTCATGGTCCAGGAACCGTTGCTGTCACAGGACATAATGAGAATGTCCATCCGTGGTGAGATGATCCTCGATGGGTCCATGCCCTACAGGGACTTCGACGTGAACAAGCCCCCACTCTACATCTGGATGGTTGGCGGGATATCGTATGTATTCGGCCCCTCCGTCACATCCTTCAAGGTCATATTCTCCCTCTTCAACTCCCTGGTCCCAGTCCTCATGCTGTGGATCGGGAGAGGGGCGCCAGTTAGATCGCACAGGTACACCGGCAGGCTCCCCGAGATCACCTGGAAAACAGCCGCGGTGGCCTACCTCCTCTGGCCCGTAGCCCTTCTGGAGGTAGGGCTGGCTGGACACTTTGACCCCGTCGTTGTGGTGCTGTCGCTGATCGGGTTTGGTATGTTCCTCAGGAGGAGGTATGTCCTATCCGGGGTTTTTCTCGGGGCCGGTATGGCCCTCAAGATCTATCCCCTTTTCATAGTCCCAGCGGTGGTCCTGGCCATGGAGAGGTGGCCGGATCGTTTCAAGCATCTGGCAGCATTACTGGCCGTGCCGATCATCGTCAGCATTCCCATCATGCTTGTGGACCCTTCACTCATGTTCGATTACCTCTTCGAGCAGACGTCTGGCTGGGGATCTGCCATGAGCGTCAGGTATCTCCTTGACGCAGCATCAACGCTCCTTGTAATCTCCCCTCTCCTTCCTTTCATAACGATGTCCCTGGTGATGTTGATGGGAGGGGTGTATCTGAACATGAGGGGGCTTCGGGACCTGACCGCGGTCCCGGACAACCTCCCGGCGCTCGTCCTTGCGGGAATAACATCGTTGATGATGATCGGATATTCGCTAATTATCCTCAAGTCCGGCGCGGAAGGGATAGGCGATTGGATCATGGGCTCGATATCACTGGCGATTTCCCTCCTCTTCTTGATACTATCATTCGTTATCTTCCTCGGGTTCAGGGGGGAGCGTTTCCCCGCCTGGAGGGTATTTGAGGTCAAGGGGATACTGACGAGGCACACCCCGGTCAGGCACCTCCCCCTGATAATCTCGGGTGTGCTCTTTCTTCTTATCCTCACATCGCCCCAGTTCCACCCCTGGTATCTTCTGTGGGTAATGCCCTTTGCACTGACCGCCCATCCCTCCTGGTCCTGGTTCCTGATCACGCTTTTCGGGGTCCTGCAGGTGAACGCCTATCCTCCCTGGGAGCTGTCATATTTCTGAAGGCGCAATGCAAAGAGTGAAGTATCAATTCCCGTGATACGAGGATATGTCGGGAGAGCTGCCGCCGGGCGTCGAACAGGATATCGAGGAGCTCGGGGGCATTGAAACACTCCGGAGGATGAGGCCAGATACGTCGGTGATCGCCAGGCTCGAGAGGTTGTACGACCTCCTCTCCTGCAGGAACCGGGTGATGATATTGTTCTATCTGAACCTCGCACCCATGACACCTGGAGTTATATCCGAGCTCACCGGACTCAAGCCCAATCTGCTCACATTCCACCTGAAGAGGATGGAGGCCTCCGGGGTCGTAGGTTCCGAGAGGGATGGCAGGTACAGGATATATTCGATAACGGACCTGGGCCGCACGCTGCTTGGTGGTGTCAACAGGTGAAAAAGGGACTCCAAAAATGTTAAATCATCTGGTGCAGGTCCATTACATGTGAGATATGCTGTCCCCCTTTTGCTCATGTTGATGTTCTTCCCACCGTTTGCCCCCATTTCGGACGGGTCCAGCGATGTGATAGATGCAGGTGGCAATGAGTTCGACCTGATCTTCGAGAACCTCCAGGTCCAGGAGAACGAGGATACCGTATTCGAGAACCAGACCATCCTCGTCAAGGGGAATATTACCATTTACGGTTCATTGACCTTCAGGAACTGCACCGTTCTAATGAACGACACGTCTTCAGTAGGTCCCGAGATCCACATTTACGGTTACATGGACCTCTGCGACTTGGATGATGATCCACAGACGGTGGAGGATGGATCACTTCTTGATTCCATCACAGGTTCGCTTTCGATATTCGGCGTGGGCCACAATAGTTCAAAACATATAGGTTTGAACTCCTCGATGGTCAGGAACTCCTCGATCGTCCGGGCTTACTGCAGGATCAGGGACAGCGTACTTGAGAACAGCAATTTCGACCATGCGTATATTGATGGAGAGGATACGGAGTTCGTTGGGTGTTTGTTCATCGATCCGAGCCGGGTACCACGAAACTGCACGATCAAGGGCTATCTTGACCAGACCGCATTCGTGGTAAATGAGACGGCGTCTTCAAGCCTTACATTTCGTCATCTGAGATTCTCGGGATATGGTTCTGCGGTCAAGGTTGTAAACAACGATGTGGCGATAAGCGGCTGCGTGTTCAATGGGATCGATAAGGCTGTGGATACATCGGATGTACTTCCAAATATTGGAAACATCTCAATAGCCAATTCAGATTTCACCGATTCCTCACTTTATTTGAACAACTCGGGTTACGTGTCAATATATGACATAAATATGACCCGTGGGGCCCTGAAAAGAAACAATGGCCCTTCCTACATCATGGACTCGGAATTCTACAGGATCAAGGGTCTGAGCGGATTGATAGAGGGTTACGTCAGGGATTCCCAGTTCATCGAATGCGATATTGCGTTGGATACCCCGCTTAACATGTTGATCACGAGGAACCATTTCATCGGGTGCGGACTTGCCATAGATCGGGATCACAACTGCACCATATATCACAACGGCTTCATTGAAAACGTCAGGACTGCGGGCGGGTTCACGGCATCGAACTGGTACCACGATACCCTGAAAGAGGGCAACTATTACACCTCCTACCACGGAGATGATAACGGGTATGGGGGCGGGAGGATCGATGACGGGGTAGGGGACACCGCACTGCCGCATATCGGCAGGGATCGATATCCGTTGATGCAGGACATGCAGTGGATGATGCCCCCGATCAAGGAGGTGCATCTGGAATACGCCAACGGCTCATCCGATGTGGCCCTGAACTGGACCCATTCCAGCAACGAACGTTATGTCGTCCAGAGGAGCTGGAACGGCAATTTCATTGCGGATATCGATATCTGGTCCATCGACCTGAACCGGCTGACGGTCCATGACAACCCTAATCGGACGACATATTTCAGGCTGCAGACCTTCAATGAATACGGGGCGAGGGGTTTCAGCATGGTTAGGTGGGTGGATGTCGATCAGGTCCCGTATGTTCCGATCAATATACGATCAAGGGCGCTGCCGGAAGGGGCCTCGATCGAGGTCACCTGGGACCACATCGGGGAGGACATCTCGAAGGTCAGGATCCTCTATGGCCTTGTCAGCCAACACTCGGGCATGGTGGCTGATGTGGAGTATCCCGGAAACAGCAAGGTCCTGACCTCCCTGCAGAACGGCCTTGAATATGCCATAGGGTTGATCTCAATAGACTCGGCGGGGCAGCCATCCGGGTTCTCGGAGGTCCTGTACGATATACCGATAGATACACTACCCCCCCCTCCCCCCAGGAATATAGCGGCCAGAGCAAAGAGCAATTCATCCATCGAGCTGACCTGGTCGCCTCCGGAGGAGCAGGACCTGGTGTCGTATGTGCTGTATCGTCAGGGACCTGACGACGGGTCCTTTGTTGAATTGACCACCCTCCCGGATGACGTTCTGTCGTTCCTGGATGTGGGATTGGAGGACAATACCACCTACAGGTACGGCGTCAGCGCTCTGGATGAGGATGGCCCCCTATCTGACATGGGAGGCCCCGTGGAGGCAACCACCCAACACAGGAACAACCTTCCAGAATCGGTTGGCGGGCCCCTTTTCATTGAGTTCAACGAGGATGAGGGCCCTGTCTCACTGGATCTCAAAAATGCATTCTTCGACCCTGATGGAGATCCCATCGAGATCACGCTGGTGGAATCGATACCGTTCTCCTCCAGGTTGGAGGATGATATCCTCTGGATAGTGCCGGATAAGGACCAGGCAGGGGAGGGTTACGTATACCTGCAGGTCAGCGACGGGGAGGGGTCCGTGGGCTATTGGTTGGGGGTAAGCGTCAAGGAGATACCGGACCCGCCCTCGATCGTTAAGATCACCTCTCCCGCCAATGGGTCCGTGCTGTTACCTGGAGGGACCGTCTCACTGATCTCCGAGATATATGATCCTGATGTGGTTGGAGGGGATGTGCTTAACGTCACCTGGACATCGGACAGGGATGGTGAGCTGTACCGGTCGACCCTTGGTATCGGAAGGGCGATGGTCCTGCTCAGTTCGGGTGTTCACAGGATTACGCTCAGGGTGGAGGATGAGACCGGCAATGTGGAAGAGGATTCGATCCAGGTGGTCGTTTCGGTGTGGGGGTGGGGGGAGATGCCCTGGAGCATCACACCATCCCAGGCCCAGGATAGGGTGACCTCCGATGGAGGATATCTTTCACTGGTGGTTCACAACAACGGATCCCTTCTACTGACATTTCATTTTGATCCCGTCAATGAGGGAGGGATCGAGCTGATCACCACGGAGAGAACGATGGTCCTCTCCCCGGGAACTACGGGTGTGATCAAGCTCGAGATAGTTCCGGGGCTGAGACCAGGGACGATCGCCCTGAGCTTCAATGTCACCGCCACGACCTTCAACGGCACCCATGCGGGCTTCATGGTGGTCCGGTCGTCCCTCTCCATAGGAGAGAACAGGGAGGAGGACGACGAATGGGGCACCTTTATCGGCATCGCCATAGGTGTGGGCCTGATCCTTGCGGTGGGAATATATCTGACCTACCCCTACCTGAAGAAAAGGTCTACAAGGTCGGATCCATTTGAGGATGAGATATCGGGGGGTTCCAGATGAGAAAAGAGTTTATCGAGTTGGGGGACGGGGCCGGCGGAGAGCTGATGCAGGCTTTCATCAAGGAGAGGATACTATCCCGTTTAAGGCGGAAGGATCGATCCAGTGAGGGTATACCTCCCTCGTTACTCGACGATTCGGCCACGGTCGGGGAGATGGCCTTCACGGTGGATGGCCACACCGTGTGGCCTCTTGAGTTCCCGGGTGGCGATATCGGATCGCTATCTGTTGCGGGAACCGTTAACGACCTGTCTGTGGTGGGCGCCAGGCCCGAGGCCCTCTCACTATCTCTGGTCCTCGAGGAGGGGTTGAACATCGAGGTCCTGGACAGGATCATGTCCTCGATAGGGGCCACCTGCGAGGAGGCTGGAGTGGAGGTCGTGACAGGGGACACCAAGGTCGTGGAGAATGGAGGGGTCAAGGGTATGGTGATATCCACCTCCGGGATAGGTAGAAAGCACCCCCTCCTCCCATCCTGCCTTTCAAGGGCGTCGGACCTCAGGTCCGAAAATGGTGGACCGCAGGTGGATGCAGCCTGGTTGAGGGACGATCTTCCCAGGCCCGGCGACGTCATTATCCTTAGCGGGTCGGTGGGGGACCATGGGATCTCCCTCCTCTCTTTCAGGGAGGGCTACGGTTTCGAGACCGAGGTCCGCTCGGACATCGCCCCGTTGAACCAGATGATGGAAGATATCATGAAGGTTGGAGGGGTGGTGGCCGCCAAGGACCTTACACGAGGTGGCCTCGCCAACGGAGTGAACGAATGGTCCTCAAAATCGGGCTTCGGCCTGATGATCCGGGAGGAGGAGATCCCCGTAAAGGACCCGGTGAGGTCTGCGTGTGACATGCTTGGACTGGACCCTTACGAGATCGGGAACGAGGGCAAGCTGATAGTCTGCGCCGCGCCGGGGGCCCAGGAGGATGTTCTGAAGGTCATCAGGGCGAACAGGTACGGGCGCGAAGGTGCCGTGATCGGGGATGTGGTCTCGACA
>JAUVCY010000182.1 GCA_030595585.1 Thermoplasmatota archaeon | reverse complement strand
CCTCTATCCTGGAGACCAGGGCCCTGTCCCCCCTGTCAAGAGCAGAGGCGACGGTCTCTATCAGGTGTTCGTCGGACTTCCCCTCGGCGAGTATGACCTCGGGTATGCCGGTTCTGCCCTCCCTGCCGAAATCCAGGTTGGAGACACCCTGGACGTAAAGCCGTCTCCACATCTCCTTCTTGGCATTTTCGAGCGTTATCCTGCCTCCAGCAAGGTCTTCAAGCAGATCATCCATTGCATCTGAAGAAATTAATAAGGATAAATAGATAGCGATTTAATATGAGCAAAGGGATTGCAGGAGCACGATCCAGCCAACAGGTGTGATAGTTTGGAGACCGGACCAGAGGAAAACAAGGGTGAAAAGGCCACATCATCCGAAGTTCAAACATCCTTTCCGGGAGGTAGGCCATCCTCCGATCCCAGGGTCCTGAAGGTCGACCGCCTGGGCTCCGATCCCAGGTCCGTTCACAGGCTCATCGAGATCGATGACAGGATGGCCCATGTCTGGGATATCGAGGGCGAGGATGGAGCGGAGGCCCCGATCACATCCATTGACCGCAGGGATATGACGGCCGTGATATCCCAGTATGCAAGATGTCTTCTGGGTGACGAGGCCCCCACCATCATCCAGTTCCGCCCCTTCGGCCAGTGGGATGATGCCTGGCAGGGGGAGCTGAGCGGATGGGATGGATCATCACAGATGACGGTGGTGAGGGACGGGGAGACGCTTGACCTGAGATATCGTGGGGAGGGGTATCAGTACGACCTGAGGTACGACCAGTTCCCCAGGAAGGAGAATATGGGGCCGTACATGATATCGAGGCTTTCCAATCTGGGTTTTGATGGGGTGCCCACCCTCCTGGGGGTGTCATACTGGGATATGGGGGGGGAGATACTTCCATGGAGCAGCCTGATAAGGTTCCCCGGGATCCCGACATCTGGATACAGGCCGTTCCTCTCGGACCTGCAGGAGCTGATAACAGGCTTCAGGAAGCTCACCCCTGAACAGGCCCTTGGATACCTGTTCGGCCTCTCGACCTCGCTGGAGAGGGGCTCTTTCGATTCCGCATTTCAGCTTGGTGTGAGCATCGGAGAGCTTCAGGGCCATATGACCAGCCGGAATGAGAAGGACCCAATGGAGGGCAAACACTCCTTCGGCGACAGGATACTGGACCGATTCAGGATGGGGGCGTTCACCACGTCCGATCTGGGAGAGATACTGGGCAGGGCATCATCATATCTCGACGGCGTGAAGAGGTCACTCAGGAAAACATCGGGCAACGGAAAGGTGAGAAGCCCAACCTCCGGGCGAAAGCTCAAGGTCCTGAGGGGCCAGAGCATCATATCGAAGGGTATGGGGCCCGAGGAGGCCAGGCTGTCGCTGCTCAATGGATACCTTCTGAGGAAGGAGCGGTCCATCAGGAGCGGGATTAAGGGACTGAGGGCGTTTGTGGGATCTCCCAGCATCTCATCCTGTGTGGACTGCAACCTGGAGAGGCTGTCGATGATAAATGCAGATTGGTTCATGTTCCCCGACATGGACTGGCAGTTCCACATGGATGAGGAGGGGCCCGGCAGGAAGATGCTCCCGCTGAAGGACCTGGCCCAGGTATTGAACTCCCTCCTGAAGGCAAGGTACCTATCGGCCCGTCGGATATTCTCCCAGTTCTCAAGGACGAAAGGGATCGATCGTGAGATATTTGATACCCTGTTCCTGGAGTACAACCTGAAGAAACCCAGCTACAGAAAGATGATGCCGGACCTGAGGATCCACAGGAGGATAGGTGAGGATGTCCCGTTCAGGGTGATATTCGACATATCCATCATCTCGATGCTCTGGTACGAGCGATGTCATAACGCCCTTGTCGAAGGGTACAACAAGGGAATATCGATGTACGATAACAAGTCCCTGATCGAATATCCACGGGGGACGGATACAGCGGAGGGAATAAGGATCATGCAGGCCCTGTTATCCCTCTCCGATCTATCGAGATCGCTGGAGGGCGCGGATCCGTCCCGGGTCAGCCTGGAATCGGACCTGTTGATCCTCCTGACAAGATGGTGACGATCCCGGATGGCACCCGGCCGATACGGGTCACCCGGTGTAATAATACTGCCCGGACCTCTTCTGCTCGGAGTCAAGCCTGGAGTTGAGCTTGTTTATCCTGGGCCTCTTCGCCTCCATGTCGCGCCTGAAGGTGATGTTGACGTCGGAGAGGAAGAGGTTCATGCCATCGCGCAGCGACATGGGCCCCACCGCGGTCCCACTGACCGACGGCTCCCCCTGGAATACCATTAAGGTGTCCGAGACGAGGTCGATGAAGTAGACGTCGTGGTCCACTATCAGGCCTGACCTGCCCCGTTTCTCTATGACCCTTCTTATGATCTTGGCCACCTCCATCCTCTGGTTGGCGTCAAGGTATGCGGATGGCTCGTCGAGAAGATAGAGGTCGGCGTCCCTGCCCAGGGCAAGGGAGACCGCCACCCTCTGCTGCTCCCCTCCCGAAAGCTTATCCATATCCTTGTCGTAGAGATGTTTCATCTGCAGGGGCCCCTCGATCTCGGCCTTGAAGAAACCGGAGAGGAACAGCTCCTTGAGCTCGATGGTCAGGTAGTCCCTGACGCTCCCATCGAAATCGTGTTTGATGTACTGGGGTTTGTAGCTGATATCAATAGAGCCCTCCATGGAACCCACATCGGGTTTCACAACCCCGGCAAGCATATCCACGAACGTGGTCTTTCCGGTGGCATTGGGCCCAACACAGCCTATCACCTCACCCACGTGGATCATTCCCCCCTTGCACTTGAATTCGAAGTTGGGATACCTCTTCTCAAGGGCGGGGAAGCTCATCAGATCGCCTCCGACGAAATCGATCCTGGGCGGGTGGTCGAAGAACTCCACGGGCTTGTCCCTGAAGCGGATGTTCTCCTCGCGCATATATCCATGGAGGAAGGTGTTGATGGCGTGCTTGACGGTCATGGGCTTGGAGACCACGCCAAATGCGCCGGCGTCCCCGTACATGAGGCAGATGTTGTCGGCGAGGAAATCCAGGATGGCCAGGTCGTGCTCCACCACCATCACCTGTTTACGGCTTCCAAGCTCCTTGATCATCTGGCTTATGCGGAGCCTCTGGCGGATATCCAGATACGAGGAGGGCTCGTCGAAGAAGTAGAAGTCAGCATCCTTCAGCAGGGTGGCGGCGATGGCCACTCTCTGGAGCTCACCACCAGAGAGCTTGTCCACGTCCCTGTTCAGAACGTTGTCGATCTCCAGCTCCCTGGCGATCTCAATCATCTTTTCCGGGTCGATCTTCTTCAGTAGATCGCTCACCTTACCCTTGAACGCCTTCGGGATGGAGTCGACATACTGGGGTTTGAGGGCAGGTACCAGCACCCCTTTCGCCACCTGGCTGAAGTGCTCGGCAAGGGCGGTTCCCGCGAAGCGGTCCCTGACGTCCTCCCAGTTCTCCGGGCGTTTCCTGGCCTCGTCACGGTCCAGCTGTTTTGAGCCGAACGCCTTTGCCTCCCCCTCGTCGTCCTCGATGTCGATGCCGAAGTTGGGGAGCAGGGTGCCGGAGATCGTTGAGAGGACCGTGGTCTTCCCTATTCCGTTCGAGCCCATCAGCCCCAGCACCCTTCCCGGCTGGGGGTAGGGAAGCCTGAACAGCCTGAAGCCATTTGGCCCGAACTGGTGGACGAGGTCGTCATCCAGCTCCTCGGGGAGCCCGATTATCTTGATGGCGTCGAAGGGGCACTTGTGCACGCATATCCCGCATCCGACGCAGAGGTCCTCGTCGATGAGGGGTTGGTTCTTCTTGTTGAACGCGAAGATGTCGTCACCGGACCTGACCCTAGGACAGAACTTGAAACACTCCTTGGCACATTTTCTCGGCTGACACCGGTCGTACAGAACTGCTGCTATCCTCATGATGGTCCCACCAACTCAACGGAACATGGATTATAAAGATTATCTCGGCCCTGTTGCATTCTCTATGATCATCTCGATAGGCATAAGCTCCGTGGATATCCGTGACATCCTGGGCAGGTAATGGGCGGCCTTACCCGAATCGGTGGCTGCCCTGCTCACTCCCATCATGTCAAGGGGGGACACTACCATGCAGGTGTCCCTGTAGATCTCCACGCCAGCCCTCTCCACTCCCCTTACCAGCTCAACGTCAAGGGAGCTCAGCAGGTCCCTGCTCGTGAATGCCAGTATCCTTTTTCCAGGGAGAAGCTTCTTACCATCAAGGGAACGTTCAAGCCTTTGAAACTCCCTCCTCCCGAGCTGTGGGCATCCTATCACGAAGGTGTCGATCTCCCCGTCGATCGTGGGGTAGAGCTCCTCCTTGACCGCCGAGAGCTCCTCCGTCGATATCTCCACCCTCTCCTTGATATTGTTCTCGAAGGAGGATGGATCGCACCTCTCTGATTCCGGCGTGACCCCTTCCACATGGTAGAGGGCCAATCCCCCCTTTGCAGCCATGGCCGCACCCATGTGCTTCAGCTCCGGGATCTCGTGAGATATTGGTCCCCTGATCAATGGGACCTCCGAGTTGAAATTGGAGCCGATATAGGCCCCGAGGAGGTCGTGGTGAAGCGGCGTCAGCTCTCCTTCGATCGAGACCTCCATCGTTGGGAGCCTTCTCTCATCCAGGTGCATCCCGTAGTTTGGCGTCCTTCCCACGATGGCGGATGCGAGGCAAGAGATGGCCCCCTCTCTGTTGGTCCTTGCGCCCAGCATCGAGTTCGCATATATGACCGCATTGGACTCGCCCCAGGCTATGTGGTCACCGAAT
>JAUVCY010000123.1 GCA_030595585.1 Thermoplasmatota archaeon | reverse complement strand
GATGGTGACCCCTCCGATCTGAGGGGACAACACCGTCCCGTAATATACGGGGCGGAAACCGGTGAATTGGAACACCTCCTTGGCACGCATCCAACCGCCGTTCTCAACAAAACCCATGAACTCCGATTCAGCACGTAAACTGCCTGTAAACGTCAGTTCCGAATTCACCCAGTATGAATCCTTTACCGACATGGATGTGGGTATGATGCCCTGACCTGAGACCAAGGTGCCAACCTTCTGGAACGTGGTGAAAGGATACGAGAAGGTGGGGGTGAAAACGAACTCGGCCAACAGCCACTCCCCGGTCTCATCGTATTCGATCCTGGACCTGGCCGTATTGAATATGATGTATTCGTTCGGGTCCACTTCATATTTCATGAGGCTTCCATCCTCGGGATCGATGAACATGTTCATCTGTGCCAGACCGTCTCCCAGGTCCAGGGCGAAATTCCGTATCATGTCGTTGTTCACCGGATGCTTTGCTCTCACGGTCGCCGTGTATTCGCGGTAGCGGGGCAGCATCGATCCGCTGGTCTCGGTATCCAGGGTTATGCTATCGACCTCGGCAAGGTCGCTTCCGAAGAACACTGCGAGCCCGTCCCAGATCTTCGCCTGATTGTAATTGTAAGATATGCCGTCGGTACCTTTCAGGTTCTCGATGCCAATATTGGAGTAGGCCCCGTTGGAATAGAATGTGTAGTCGCTCGTTGCATCGAGCCACTGCATCTTGATCAAACCGCCCTCATAGAGGATCACCTCGAACGTGATCTGGTAACCTGAGTCCTCCGTATAGGCATAACACTGCGCCTTGTTCCACTCAAAACATACCCACTTCTCCCCATACGTCTCACCCTCAAGGACGTAGACCGCAAATTCCTGGCTCTTGCCGGCATATCCGCCGACGTAATTGCCCCAGGCAGATATCAGGCCACCTGCGTAGTAGGTCCCGGTGTTTTGGCTGTATGGCATCTGATTGTACAGATATGAGAAATATTGATAGCTAAAATCAAGGTCCATGGAGAGGAACCCTCCGACATAGACAATGGTGCTTTCGTAATACTCACCATAGAACGGAAATTCGAATGGGAGGTCATATTCCGTGTGATCGTAATATATGGCCTGGATGTCCAACTTCTCCCCTTTCGTGCAATCTATCCAGTCGAACTCGATCTTGGGCCCGGGCTCGTTGTTATCCACCCAGGTATATCCGTAATTATCCCTCTTGTCCCACATCTTGCCTTCTACTTCATCCACCATTGTGTCATCAACGGAGAACGTTGATACGAATATCATCATTCCCGAGAACGACATGATGACGGCCAAAAACACGGCAAGCAAACCTTTGAAAGTGCGAACCATTATAACACCTCTATTATAGGGCCACCCTAGTCTGCCAGGCAGATGATCAAGGAGGGCCCCTCTTCAACTGAATAAGGTTATAAAACATTTATGCACTCTGATTTTCCTTGTATATAAGCATACCTGTGCCGTTGGTGTCATACCATGTCCCCGATATGAGGCGAGAATAGTTGCCAGCAGGGCCAGATAGCCTGATCGAGAGGCTGATCGCCGATGGCCCTTATCCAAAAGACCTTCTATCGATCCGAAAAACTCTATTTATGGGTGGAGGTCCTTCGGAGGGCATGGGTGGCCGATTGGACGTCTTCGCGCTCTGTGGCATGCCGGGGTGCGGAAAGGGGGTCGTCGCGGATTTTCTGAAAGAAAAGGGAGTCCCGATCCACTCCATGGGCGACGTCGTAAGGGAACACTTCCAAAGAGAGTGCCCTGGACGCCCACCCGAGGAGACAGGCCCCTTCGCGAACAAACAGAGGGAGCTCTTCGGGAAGGATATCTGGGCCCGCAGAATAATAGATAACATTGAGCATGACAAGAGAGAGGGAAATTCCATCGTGATGATAGACGGCCTGAGGAGCCCTTTCGAGAGGAGCGTCTTCCTGAAAAAGTGGAAAGAACAGTTCCATGTGGTGGCGATATTCTGCCCTCCGGACATCAGATACGAGAGGCTCGGAGGCCGGGGAAGGGGGGACGACCCGTCCAATAGAGGAGAATTCGAACAAAGGGATTCCCGCGAGCTCGGCTGGGGACTTGGCGACCTGATCGCCCTTTCGGACCACACGATCCCAAACGTCGGGACAGCAGAGGAGCTCTGCAGGGCCGTGGAAACATATATCGAAGGGGCAGCGGGGGCGCCCTGATGAGGCTGTTCTTCTCGGTGAAGATACCACATGACGAGATATTCAACGACATCCACGAGCTGCTTGGAGGCCCTGAATATCATGGGATAAGAGCCGTCGATCCATCTCTTCATCACGTCACCCTGAAGTTCCTGGGCGATACGGACATCAACGCGGACGACCTCTCAAACCCCGCCGGGGAGACGGCGGGATCGACCTCTCCTTTCGACCTTGAGATCGGGGGGGCCGGAGCGTTTCCCACGTGGAAACGCCCTTCCGTGATATGGATGGGGTTCCATGACCAGGCCGGATTGCAGAGGCTCGCTTCCAACCTGGAGAGAAGGCTGAGGGAAACGCTAGGCGTGGAGATCGAGAAAAGGGCGTTCCACGGACACATAACGCTTGCAAGGGTCAGAAAAGGCACCTCCCTGGATGCTGTGGCGATCAGGGAGATGGTGGAAGAAAAGGCAGGAAAACTGAAGAAGAAAGGTTATTCCATCGGGGTGGACAGTTTCGACCTGATGCGGTCCACCCTTACTCCCGAAGGTCCTTTTTACGAGGTTATCGGATCATATCCGTTATTGTGAGGGCAAGGAGATGAGAACGTGAAAAAAAATGATCGAAAGATAGTTCAAACCGAAAACGCACCTGCCGCGATCGGACCATATTCCCAGGCGGTCTCTGCGGGGGGATTCGTTTTCGTATCGGGGCAGATAGCGCTCAAACCCGGCAGGAAGAAGGAGCTCGTGGGGGAGACGGCCGGACGCCAGACCAAACAGATAATGGGCAATATCTCCTCTATCCTCGAGGCGGCCGGGACATCGCTGGAAAATGCTGTGAAGTCCACGATCTACCTATCGGATATCGACGATTTCACCACGGTGAACAGGGTTTATGGGAGCTTCTTCGGCGGCGACCCGCCGGCAAGGGTCACCATCGAGGTGTCAGACCTGCCGCTTGACGCACTCGTGATGATAGATATGATCGCCGTGTGATCGGGCCGATCACTCCTCAAGGCCATACTGTTCCACGGGTGGCCCTGCCCAGAGGTAGACGAGGGCTATCAACAGTAAAACCAGGGCCATGGCGCCTCCGAGTATCCAGTATATGCTGGATGAGATCTCCCTTGGCTGACGCACATCCAGGGTGAACGACCTGGAGATCGTCACGTTCCCGGACGTCACATCAATCCTTATCCAGTGCTCCCCCACGTCGTCCGGGCCTGGCTTGAACTCTATCTCACCGGTCTCCGGATCGATATCGAACAGGGTCGTATTGTCCGTGAACACCGCCCCCTCTGCAAGATCTCCTCCAACGGAGACAGTGTATCCGTAGTGTCTGCCCTCCCATGCATCCGGAAGGTGGAGGGACGGCTCCATGAAAAAGAGCAGATCGGAGGAGCTATTGACAATGATCTCAAGGGTATAGTTCCGGTATGCCCCATGGGAATCGGAGGTTGTGATATTTACGTAATGAGCCCCTTCGTCACCCGGGTATGGCACGAACCTCAGCGTATCGGATGAGATCGTAAGATTGGGGAGGTCTGAAGTGTAGTTGATAGTTACCACATCGCCTTCTGCATCGATGGGATATAACGTGACCGAAAACAGCTGATCTACAGTGGCAATATAGGCACCCTCTATGCCAAGCAGTGCGGGTGGATCGTTGACCGGGCCCACGATGACCCTGACATCTTTTTCACCCGAGGCGAGGCCGTCCGAAACAAGGACCTTGAACGACACGGTGCCGGTCCAGTTCACCGGTGGTTCAGCCGTCAATGTCCCACCCTCGTCAAGGGCGATCCACGAGGGGTGCTGTTCCATCTCAAGGAAGGTGAGCTCGCCGCTGGTGTTATCCGGGTCGAACACGAAGTCGACGAGGTCTACCGTGGCCGGCCCATCCTGGTCCTCCTCCATCTCCAGAAAAGGGAGAGTGTAGAAGGCCGGCGCCGCGTTCACCCTGACGGACCTGAAGGCGATGTTGTTCTCCAGATCGACCTCGTCGACCTGGTACTCTACGGCTACTGTCACAGAGGACCAGGACCTAGTGGGGGAGGCCGTAAGGAAGGCGATCGCAGACCCTGACGATGGGAGGTCCACTGTCATTTCCGCCATCGGGGCGGGCCATTCCAGATGATCCGATGGTATCCTCCCCGAAAACAACATCACCCTCACCCCATTCACGGCGTGTCCCTTCAGGTTTACCACCTTAGCGGAGATGGTCATGTCCGCTCCCTCCGTGGGGATCTCGGGAGAGATCGAGATATCAGCAGACAGGACCTCAAGGTCCAGCGGAGCTTCAATGGCCGTCACGTTCTGAAGGGAGGGGAGATAGCCGTTTGCAGTGACCGTCAATTTGATGGCTCCGGGAGATGTGAGGTCTGCCTCGATCTCGACCAGGCCATCGGGGCCTGTCCTGTTGGAGAATACCTCCCCGGTCACGGGATGGTACAGGCTGACCAGAGCATCGTAGATGGGGGTCTGTGCCAGGTCCCTGACCTGGACCGTCAAGGTGTCGCCTCCCGTGAAAATGGCCTCCCCCTCCGGATTGACCAGTAGCTCCTGGGGCTCTGACAGCCAGGCCTTCAACGCCGGGTCGCCCAGATAGTTGTAGGTATAGGCCCCGACCAGAAGAGCTTCCTGCGAGGATAGCTCATCCCACTTCCCCTTCAGGTATGTCTCCTTCAGGTCGTACAGGGCGTCACCGGGCCTCTGGTCCAGCATCAGGTTCTTCCAGAACATGGGCATCAGATACCAGTTCCCCAGGGAGAAATCCACTCCCTCCCCCCTCCAGGAGACCCCCGTGGAGCCTATCACGGAGATCGCACCGCCCCCCTGGGCATATATCAGGCTCTCCAGGTCCTGATCGTCATCTCCGGAGAAATTGAAGCTGTCGCAGGAGGAGATGTACATCACAGGAAGCATTCCGCCGTTGGATAGATCGTCAATGTCCTCCCTCGCCAGCGCCGGGCCGAATCCCGCGCTCGGCGGGTACTGTGTTCCCGTTGGCTGCACCCAGTTTGCAAGCGAGAAGGGGGATGAGGAGGAGTCGTAGAACGACTGCCCGGCAAAGGATACGAAGGAGCATCCATTTGAGATGTTCTCGGGAAGAGAGGCCATTGTGAGTGTGTCATTCTCCTCCGAATAGTTGCCGCCCCAGTATGGGTGATCGACCTGGTAATCGTGTAGATGGGTTATATCCATGGAGTATGGAATATATCTCATGGCACTCTCTATGGCCTTGTAGCCGTTATCCTTGTAAGCGTTGTAGCCCTCGTCGGTGGGGGTAACGGGATCGTCATCGATGTTGGGCCGGTCCATGACGGAACTGGCCAGAATGCCCCTCGAGTACCAGTCGCCCTCCGGAGGGTCGGTCTCGTAATCAATGACCCTCTGGCAGAAAAGATCGGCATCAGCGGTGTTGTTGATCGGCACCCTGCCCACCCTCAGGGGAAATGATATATTGGATACGCCGTGGATCAGCAGATCGTCGATCTCACCGTACCTCCCGTCCCCGTCGCCGTCCCACTCCATCTCCGGGGAGGAGAAGTAAACATCCGATAGATACTGCTCGTCCAGGCCGATGTAGCTGGCGTTGGCATGAAGGTACCTGATCGGGACCACATCCGAGTCCCCACCCAGGAGAACGTACTGAAGGCCTCCTTCCGTCCGGGAGTAGATGTCATTGAGAAAGAACAGGAGCTTTTCCGCATCGTCGTCCCCCGGCCCGGACAGGATGCCTTCATCTCCGTCCAGGAGGAACACCTCCGCTTTCAGGCCCATCTGGGACCGCCACCGGGCAAGGGGCAAGAATGAGCCCTCCAGGGCGCTTGTCGTAATGATCGCGTAATTGGTCCCGGGGTCTGCGCTCGGCGGTGCCCTTGTAGCGGGGGGCTCATTCTCCTCTGCACCTCCGGGGTTAGGTTCCATGGCCGCCCCTGCAGAGAGGAATACCATCAATAGTAGAACCACCCAGAGGGG
>JAUVCY010000126.1 GCA_030595585.1 Thermoplasmatota archaeon | reverse complement strand
TGTCGATAACGATGACGACCTGGACATCTCCGGCGCCACCTGGGGGTCAGGGGTCAAGATCTACAGAACCAACCTGTCATGGGGAGGGAACAACAACAGCTCCCCCATGCCGGACGCCGGGGTCGATCAGGAGGTGATGGTGGGTGAGACGGTGGACCTTGACGGCACCGGCAGCTCCGATCCCGAGGATGCTCCAGGCGGCGATACCAACGGCGACAAGCTCTCCTACAACTGGAACGTCTCATTATACCCCGGCGGGTCGTTGATCAGGGATAATTCCCTGACGCCAAATCAGTTCTCGGCAATTCCATCCTTTACGCCGGATATCTCGGGGACATACGTCCTTACCCTTGCGGTCAAGGACAGCAGGAATGCCTGGTCGAACCAGAGCGATGAGGACAGCGTCACCATAACCGTGATAAAACCGGATGATCCGCCCATCGCAGATGCGGGTTCGGACAGGTCAGTGACGCTTGGATCGATCGTTGTTCTGAACGGATCGGGGTCCTCCGATCCCGATGGGACCGTGGAACACTACAACTGGACCTGCACAACTCATACCGTGGTCCTCGACGATGCGGATTCGGCAGAGCCGTCCTTCACACCTGATGTTGCCGAGGTTTACACCTTCACCCTGAAGGTGCAGGACGACCAGGGTAACTGGAGCAGGGACGAGGACAGCGTCGACATCACTGTGATGGAACCCGGTGTGAACCTGCCTCCCTCTGCGGATGCAGGGGAGGATCAGGCCGTGACTCTGGGCGATACCGTCTATCTGGACGGGTCAGGGTCCACGGATGAGGATGGGTCCATTGTGACCTGGGAATGGAACTGCACCAGCCACGTTGTGACAATGACGGATGGCAACAGCTCCACCCCGTCCTTTATACCAGGCGCAGCTGAAGATCATCTGTTAACCCTAAGGGTCAGGGACGACAACGGCTCCTGGTCCGCGGAGGATCAGGTGACCGTAACTGTCGAGGAGCCGCATTTCAACGTAATTCCGATATCAGACGCCGGGGAGAATATCACCATAACGATCGGTGAGACAGCAACACTCAACGGGAGCCTCTCCATGGACCCTGGCGGGGCCGTGGACCATTACAACTGGACCTGTACGAACCATACGGTCTCGCTCATGGATGCGGACTCGGCTCGCCCGTGGTTCGCGCCTCTCGAGGTTGGGACCTACAACTTCACGCTGACCGTTGGAGACAACGAGGGGGCCTGGAGCGAGGATGCGTACATGTGGCTCTTTGTCGAGGAGGTGCCCAATATTCCTCCGGTGGCGAATGCAGGGGATAACCAAACGGTAACGCTCGGGGACCTGGTGGTCCTGGATGGTTCAGGTTCCTCGGACGAGGATGGGAACGTCACCGAATATATCTGGGAATGTACGAGCCACACCATTGACCTCGATCTTTCGAACCCCGAGGCGCCCACGTTCACACCCGAGGATGCAGGCATGTACGTGTTCACCCTGCAGGTGAGGGATGACGACGGGAACCTGAGCGGGTCCACAACTGTTTACGTGACCGTGGAAGAGGTTCCATTGGACCCTCTGGTCTACCCTATCATAGGGCCCTTCCTGTATGACAATGATACTCCACTTGTTGGAGCTGAGATCACCATCTCCATCGTCAACGCCACCGGCCAGGATTTCACCGCTACCACCGATGAGGACGGGAACGCAGAGTTCTCGCAGGGTGTGCCCGTGGCCCAATACTTCTGTTTCGTCCTGGTCGATGGAGAGGAGCCTTTTGAGCCCTTCCTCTTCCATGTCCTGACAGATGGATCGATGCTCATCGATGGAGGCATCCCGAAGGTGGAGAAGGAGGATGAAGTTCCCATCGACGATGAGCCTCCTGAGGACAACAGAACGGACAAAGATGAGGACAACACGGCGATGATCATCGCACTGGTCCTCATCGTGCTTGTCGTACTGGCGATCATAATCGGCCTGGTGTTGTTCATGAGGAGGGGAGACGACGAGGATATTGCCCCCCCAGACCTGATGGAGGAGAACGATGAGGAGATGGGATCGGAGGACGATCTCCCCGGGGATATGGATGACCAATACCTGGACGATGAGGAGATGGGGCCTCCGATGGAGGAAGGGGTTGTGGAGGGGGATATCGAGCCACCATCCGATGAACCACTTGAGGGAGAAATCGGAGAGGAAGAGGGGCAGATAGAGGAGCCCCTGTTGGAGGAGCCGCTCCCCGATGAGGCAGAGCCGGAACTTCCCGGTGAGGAGATCTCCGCCACGGAAGAAGAGGCTGCCGAGCCCCTGCCGGAGTGATCCAACATTACGGTCCATGAGTAATAATAGCCCATGGAAGGGTAAAAACAGGTGATATGATGCGGTCCCTATCGAGGTTCATTGGTATGTCCATGGCTGTTACGTTCGTTTTGATGATGGTCCTGCCCGTTGGCATGGACGGCGCCGTAACCGGCAAGATGAAGGTCTCGGATGGCCTCCCCTCGGATGCGTCCTTCACCACGGTGGAGGTGTGGGACTCCGATGGTGACGGCCTGGACGAGATCTACCTGGGCGGGGCGGGGAGGAGCTCACCCAAGACGGCCGGTATAAGAGCTTACGAGTACGATACATCCCAGGGAGAATGGAACGAGTTCGGCTCGGGGCTCCCTGGCAGCTCATCCGGCAAATACTACGGCGCCCTGGGGTTGGGGGACCTGGATGGGGACGGAAAGATGGATATCGCGGCACCCCTCCACACAAAATGGTACGAAGGGTCCACAAACGGCGTTGAGATCTACACGAACATGGGAGGTGGTGTGTTCTCTCTCTACCACACGATCAACGTTGGCCACTCGGCCGCCGAGGTCGAGATCGCGGATATGGATGGAGACGACACCAACGACATCGTGGTCTCCCTCAACGGCGGGGTCAGGGTCTATTACGGGACAGGGTCCGTATCCTCCTGGGCCGAATACAGCCCGGAATGGGAGTCCCACGAGATGGATGGGATCGCCGTGGGCGACCTCAACGGCGACGGGCTCCTCGACATCGTTGGCACACCATATACGGGAGACGGCATCAGCCTCTATGTGCAATCAGCATCCTGGACCTGGGAGTCCCTCGAGTTCAAGGACGTGGACCAGGCCTTCGGGATAAAGGTCCTGGACCTTGACGGGGACGGGAACAACGACGTGATCTGCGGGACCAGAGGCAGTGGTATCAGGGCCTGGAAAGGGAACGGTGGGGGTTCCAGCGGGGGCACCTCGTTCTCCTGGACCGATATGAACGGCGGCCTCCCTTCTGATAACGGCGACTGGCAGCAGATAGAGCTTGCCGACATCGACGGCAACGGCCATCCCGATCTTATCGGGGCCCGCAATAGCGGTGGAAAGGTGCACATATATCTCAACTCGGGCTCATCCTGGAGCGAGGTCCTGGACGATGAGCTGGATATCGGCGGCAATCCCTACGGGGCCAACTTCGGGGATTTCAACGGGGATGGACAATTGGACTGCGCCGCCTGCTCCTGGGGGACAGGAGTTGACGCATGGCTTCTTATTGGGGGTGGAGTAGACCCTGTGGACGACGACGAGCCGGTGGATGATGAGCCTGATGATACTCCTGCTGATGATGAGCCAGTGGACGGGGATCGAGAGCCGGAGGACACGCCGCTTCCCCTTTATGTCACGATATCCGGGGCGATATTGTCCCTCCTCATCGTTTCCATCGGCAGAAGAAAAAGATAGGCAGGTAGGTCCCTTGCACCGATCGAACGTTAACATGATGGCCTTTTCAATGGCCCTGTCGGCCCTGATGCTGATCTCATCGGTTCCTGTTAATGGGGATCTGGTGGAGTTCGGCTCGATCGAGGTGGCGGGATCCATGTACCAGAGCAGATACAACCATACCGCCACACTGTTGGATGATGGGAGGGTGTTGGTCGTGGGGGGAACGATCGACGGAAGGACCTCGATAGGCTCCTGTGAGCTGTATGATCCTGATAAGGATTCATGGGCAAAGGGGGCGGACCTGGAACAGAAGAGGATGAGGCACAGCGCCGAGCTGCTTCCCTCCGGCAAGGTGCTCGTGAGCGGAGGATACGTTGGAACCGATGAGGGGCACCCATCCCTCCTTGCACATTACAACGGGACCGATGCCTTCTCGCTCTCCACCACGGAGATATTCGATCCCATTTCCGGCACCTGGGAGGCGGGACCCGATCTGGGAGAAAACAGGTTCTGGCCGGCCAGCCTGGCCCTTCCCGATGGCAGGGTGATCCTGATGGGCGGAATGAACGACAAAGTGGGGGCATTGGCCTCGTGCGAGATATTCGATCCCGAGGATAAAAGCTGGAGAGAGGCAGCACCCATGAACGCTGCCAGGACCAGGTGCATGGCCACGTTGCTTGAGGACGGCTCCATCCTCATCACAGGCGGGCACGACGCCGTGAACAAGATGCCGTTCGACTCATGTGAGAGGTACTATCCCGACGAGGATAGGTGGGAGGCCGTTGCTCCCATGAATAGGGGAAGAGGATATCATTCAGCGGTGCTCCTGAATGATGGGAGGGTTCTGGTGAGCGGTGGCTTTTCGGGTCTGGACCTGCCGGACTGGCAGGACGGGGAGATATACGATCCCGCCGCGGATACGTGGGAGATGACCTCGGAGATGGCCTTTCCCCGTCACAATCAACTCTCCGTGGTACTGCAAGATGGTGAGGCGGTGATAATGTGCGGGTCCAACTGTGCAACCGGGATGTGCCACAGCGGATTTGAGTACTACGATCCGGAGGGCGACGTGTGGAAGGATACCAACCTTGTGGCCATGGGTAGAAAATGGTCCACTGCGACCCGGTTGGATGACGGACGCGTGTTGATCGTTGGCGGATTGTCCTGCAACGAGCCCACGGCGAACGTGGAGATATTCTCACCACCTGATGATATTGAGGAGGAACTCTCCATAGGGTCTCACATGTTTTTAGGGACCATTATTATCACCGCCCTGATGATCTATATCAGACGGAGAAGATGATATGGGCAAGATATTCGAGATCATGCCGCATGCGCTCACGGTGCTGATAGGAGCTGTGCTCCTGTTTCTCTGCCACCCCCTTTTATCCCTCGCTTATCTCATGGTAAGCGTCGCGGGTATGCTTTGGTTCTGGGGGACCATCTGCCCAAATTGCCTTGGTTACGGGAGCCACGGATGTCCCAGCGGACATGGGCTCATATCGGCTCGATTGTTCAGAAAGCCCAAAAAGCCGGATTTCAAGAAAGCGTTCAAACGAAATATCGCTGCCGTTGCGGTCCAGTGGTTCATACCTCTTATCAGCATATACTGGCTTGTTACGGAGTTCGACCTGTTGAAACTGGGAGTGCTGATCCTGTTCTGCCTTGTAGGGTTCGTGTGGCTCCCCTACGCGTCCAAAAAGAAAGGATGCCGTCGGTGTCCACAGCAGGTGGACTGTCCCTGGAAGAAGTAGGTCACACCTTTGTGATGACCATCTCCCCGTGCTTGACCCCTTTTATGGCCTTGATATTGTCGGTGAGCCTGGTTACGTTGCCGGCCTTCCCCTTGACTATCAGGACCTCCAGGCACATCTCATGGCTCATGTGAACGTGTGATGTGAACAGTATCTCGGTGTGATGGTCGTGCTGGAGGTTCATCAGCCTCCTGTTGACGTCCCCCTCGTGGTGGTTGTAGATGTAGGTGAGCGTTCCTATTACCTCCCCCGTCCCCACCCTCACCTGCTCCTCCACAAGGGCCTTTCTGACGAGGTCCCTGATGGCCTCCGAGCGGTTGGTGTATCCCTTATCCTTTATCAGTTGATCGAAGCTGTTCAGAAGCTCTGGCTCGAAGGATATCCCTACCCTTTCCACAGACATGGTAGCACCTACAGGGGGTCATCGTGCTACTATTAAAAGGTCTTTACCTTCGATCCCAACATTGACAGATCTAATAGGATATTAGCCGGTCAATGTTGGGAGAAGCCTCACCTTGACACTATATCCAAACACATATGTCAAAGTTAGGCTGAACCGATACTTCGGTGAAGGTTGGATCCCAATTTTGACAGATCAAATATGATCTGAGCCTGTCAATGTTGGGAGAGACCT
>JAUVCY010000336.1 GCA_030595585.1 Thermoplasmatota archaeon | reverse complement strand
ATGGGTTCCCATGTGTGTGTATCGGTCCCGGGATCGTAATCCTTGATTATCTTGGCACTCAATTTCATGGGTAGTTTGTACAGGCCCGCCTTGGCACCGATAAGCTTCGGAGAGAACTGGAAGTAATCCCCGGATTCGCTGCCGTAATAATATTGAGAAAAGGAGATGGTGTAGCCCGCAGCCCCCGCTGAGTTGTAGACCGACAGTCCGTTTCCGGTCGGTTCTATGACAGAGACCGGATTGTCATCCACATCGGTGACCAGGTCGTAGTAGATGGTAAGCTTTGCATCATGCAGGGAGTCCTGCCCGGAAACGTAGCTCGTGCCCTGGTATTCGCTTCCGTCGTAGTTGTTGACGACCCTCATGTAGAAGGACGCCTGGTCCCCGATATAGGTCGTATACAGGTTGTACGAGTTGAAGGAGCAGTATGGGTACTCGTACGCCCTGGTGCTCTCATCATCTTCAGAACTGACACCCGGGATGGTGTATCCCAGCAATGAGACCATTATCAATAACATGGATATCGATAATATCCTGGCCTTGTTGATCGTTTTCACTTTTATCACCTCTCTTCCTATCATCCTGTGGGATGACATGATGTAAACGTCTAAATTGGTTAAAAATGTTTTCCATATCTATCGTTTCGTTTGGTTTGCCGACCTTTTTGCGACAAGATAGATGCCGACAAGTACGATGAGGGCTCCGACGATGGCTCCGATATACGGCGTCTCGCCCAGGAAGATGAGCGCCAGGAGCGTAGAGCCTATGGGCTCTCCAAGCAGTGAGACCGATACGAGGGTGGGGGAGACATATTTTAATGCCCAGTTGTAGACGGTGTGCCCAAGGAGCATCGGCCCCAGTGCCAATGCCCCGAAGAGGAGGTACTCGGAAGGCTCCGTCACCAGAAGGTCGGCACCGACGTAAAGGGAGAATATCAGGAGGAACAACATCGCTGATCCGTAGACGAAGAAAACGTAGACCCAGAGGTTGAGCTCCCTCCTGAACCTGCGCCCTGAAAGGATGTACAACCCCGCCATCAGGGCCCCCCCGAAGGCGAGGAGATTTCCGGTGAGGGAGATCCTGGATACGGTAAGGTCACCCCCCATTATGATCATCGAGCCGACAAGTGCTGCGATCATCCCAATGATCCCCATCCTGCTGAGCTTTTCCTTGAAGAGAAGATATGCGAGTGTTGCGACGAAGATCGGATGGGTGGTGACCAGAAGGACGGAGGATGCCACCGTTGTGAACTGGAATGACCAGATCCACATGGAGAAGTGAAGGGCCAGCGCCAGTCCCACCACGCTGAGTTTCAACATCGTTGTTATCGACGGCCTCTGAGCTCTCGATCTCATCTTGAAGATCGCTATTGGCGCTATCACTATCTGTGCGATAAGCAGCCTCCAGAAAGCGATGGCGATCGGATGGCTTGAGGAGAGCTTGATGAAAAGTGCGGCGGTGGAAACGGCCAGTATGGCAACTGCGATCCACGCGTTTGCGTAACCGGGCCTGAACGGCCCGAATGAGGCTTCATCATCCCCGTTTCCCATACGTGGTTGGAGTGGATTGTTATTATATAATAGGTTCCGATTTGGAGGGGTGATGGTGGGTTACAAGGATATTCCCGAAGGTTTTCAGATCCGGAGGGGAGAGAATATCATAGAGGTTCCAGGCGTTGTAATTGCAGGCCCCATGGCCGGCGTCAACGACCCCCCTTACCGCAGGATCCTCCACTCCCATGGGTGCCCGTTGTCATTTACGGAGATGCTTTCATCCCGGGGGTTATCGGAGGGCAACGTGAAGACCGAGGAGTTCCTGGACCGGGGGGAGCTTCCAGGGCTGGTGGGGGCGCAGATATTCGGCTCGGACCCGAAATACCTCACTGTGGCAGCGAGTGAAGTGGAGGGAAGGGGCTATCCGATCATTGATCTCAACGCGGGGTGTCCCAAGAAGAAGGTGCTCGCACAGGGGTCCGGCGGTGGGCTGCTCAAGGACCGGGAGAACTTCATTGATTGTGTATCATCCATCCTGGAGAGCGTGGAGGTCCCGGTGGGGGTCAAGACCAGGATCGGTTTTTACGATCTCGATGAGGGATATATGCTGGATCTTCTGCACGATATCCAGGAGCTTGGGGTCTCCTTCATCTCGGTCCACGGCAGGACCGTCAAGGAGGGTTTCACGGGGAGGGCGAACAGGGAGATAATATCGGAGATCTCCAGGAGGCTGAGGGTTCCACTAATTGCATCCGGGGATGTATATTCCCCTGACGATGTGGCCGACTACCTGGATAGGGGGGCTGCAGCCGTCATGGCTGCCAGGTGTCTGATGGGTGATCCCACCTGGATCGACCGCTGCGTGGAGACGCTGAGGTCTGGTGTGGATTGGACCAGATACCCGATCTCCCCCCATCAGGTGGAGGTTCACATGGGGATCTTGCGCGATCACCTCTCCCTGGCCCTGGACCATTACGAGGAGAGGAGGGGGTGCATCAACATCCGCGCACATATGGGATGGTACATGAAGCCCTTCAAGGGCAGGAACCTCTTTCACGAC
>JAUVCY010000138.1 GCA_030595585.1 Thermoplasmatota archaeon | reverse complement strand
CAGACCATCTCCTGGGAGGATTCCCCAAGCATGTCCTCGATGGAACTTGGCTACCTCCTGAGGGTGGGAACATATTCCTTTGGAGGGGACATCAGCACCTGGCTTGATTACGGAGATGAAAAACGGTTCACCCCCGATGACCTTGGATTGAAACATGGGATATATTCGCTCCAGATAATGACATACTCCAACGGCAGCTATTCGAGGGTGTCGGAGGGGATGATCAAGATATCGGATTATACCCCCGAGCTGCATGCTTCCACCGAACACCTTGCCTACAGGGGCAAAGGTGCGATAAAGGGCGAACCTCTCACCTTCAACATCATGAACAACGGGACCTACGGGGACAACGTCACCATCGTGATCGAGGGGGATATTGTCTCGGAGGGATGGGCCACCCTCACAAAGAGCGGCGAGACCACTGCATACTATACCCTCCCCTCGATGAAGGGGCTTCAGGACAAGCAGATGACAGCTGTATCTATCGTGTTTCGACCCGATGACAATGCAAAGAAAGGGGAGTACACTCTGAGGATCAAGGTGATATCCGAGGATGGTATTACCATCGTGACCTCGCAGGAGATCATAATTGAGGTGGGAGATGCCCCTACGGATGGGGGGTCCGATGATTTCACGGACGACCTCTACGAGATGCTCACCGATGTGATGCCTTTCCTGTCATGGGTTCCAAAGGAGAGGCTGATCCCGGTGTTCCTGTTCCTTGTGGTGTTGTTCATCGTTGGGATCGTCTTATTGGGCGTCTCCATCCAGCGTAGAAAAATGAGGAAAAGGGCAAATGATCCATATGTGGAACAGCGCCGGATATATATCGAGCTCTACGGAGTGGAACCCACAGAGGAACAGCTTGAAGCCGCTGTAAGCGGCTCGGAAGAGGACATTCTGGGCTCGATCGAATCACTTGATGAGGTGGATAACACCAGCGATGAAAGCTTTTATGTCGATGAAGGGTTAGATGAGGGAGGGGACGAGCCGTCCCCACCCTCCGAAGATGAGAATGATGTAGAGCCCATGGAACATGATGACGATCCTGAGCCAGTTGTGGTTGAGGGGGATACACTCCTTCCGGATTGATGCCCTCCTTTGCTTCCAGGATCTATAGGGAATACATTCTATATATCCCGTGAGAGATATACAGATAACCGGAATCCAAGAGGAATGGTCCATGAGATCACCCAGAAAGAGAGGTGGGAGTAAACGCAAAAAGAAGGGTTCCAGCAAGACGTTGGACTCCTTCATCAATGACGATAAGGCCACCTCCTCCAGGAAGGAAAAAACCAAAATGGATACGAAGACAGGGGATCCGCCGAAGAAACGATCTGAGAAAAAAACCCCTGATAAAGGATCCAAGGAAAAGGAGGGCGTGGAGAAGAACATCCCCTCCAACAGGGAGATCATCGAGGGTAACATGGGAAGAAAGGGAGGGAAAAAGGAGGGCGAGTTGAAGGAGGATAAAACCGGATCTTCAGATGCCGGGGGGGGTGTCAGGAAGGAACCTGTGGGACCTGGTTCCAACCTGAGGAAAGCGCTTGATCAAAAGGATGCCATGAGCCTTATCAAGAGCCCCGTGGATGGGGAGCTCTCCATCTCGGGAAAGGATATCACCGCGGAGGAGGCAGATGTCTTCCTCGGCCCTCTCAAGAAGACCATCGAGGAGAAGGGGGCCACTGGGATATATTTTCACACGGACATGGATGGCTTGAACGGGGCGTTGATGATCAAGGACCTTATCCAGCATTGGTTTGGATATGATTTTCCATTTCACGCCTCTCCGATCGAACATAATGAAATTCCACTCCTCAAGATAGATGATGACATATGTTACATATTCGTCGACATAACCTACCCCAAGAGGCTTGAGAACGTTTTCACGATCGACCATCACGGGGACCGAAGGGATCAAAAGACGATAGACGAGTATATTTTCATGCTCTCCCCGCTGGAAAAAGATTACGAATATCCATCGACCGCCACCGGATTATGTGCATATCTTAACTATATTGGCAGGGGGAATAGAGGCAGTTTCTTCTTCTTCCTCGGCCAGGGACCATGGAAGGATGACCCCTTCATTCGACTCCTGATGCTCCTTGCCTCCGTATGCGATAACCTCTGGCATCTGAACTTTCTCATAGACATCCCAATAAAGAGGTGGATCTCCGATCCCGAGGAGGAGAGGTTCCTGATCAAGGTCTCTATCTCTGCGTCCCTGATGCTCGGAGAGGAGGATCGCAGGAACCTTGTTGTGAACAGGTTCTTCAAGGAACGGGTTACCCCCGAGGGGTTCCTGAACCTGATGTGCACATACCTGGACCATGCCGGGAACATCTTCGATTTCGTTGTTCAGATCTCCAAGGCGGGCGAGAAGTTCTACAACGAGATATTCTTCTCCCTCACCGATTCCATCGATCGCACCCTTTCCGCCTGGGACAGGGATATGGAGATGTTGAAGAAGTTGAACGCTTCCATGCCTATAGATCTGCGGGGTAACAGGGAGAAGATGAAGGAGCTTCTCAAGACCAGGGGTGACCTCTCGGACGAACACTGGAGACGGATCAACTTCTACAACAAGGAGCTCGACAAGCTGGAATCGAAGATCAAGGTGGAGGAGAAGACCCTACTGCAGCTCAGAGGGGCCAAGAAGCTGATATCTACGGAGAAAGGGCCCAGGCTCTGTGTGATACTACCACAGCAGAGATCGCATCAGATCAAGGGCATCACCGCGTCGCTTCTATATTACATGGGTTGGAAGAACGTGGTTATCGAGGAGAGGAAGAACGAGGCCTCATGGGGGGCAAGGGGCTTCACCAGGGACCAGATAGGGGAGCAGTTCAACACGCTTTCCATGGGACATCAGGAGCTCAAGGACTACCTCTTCATGGAGAAGGTGTTCAAGGACCTCCCAGACGTGTTCAGGAAGGGTTTGAACATCTCCAAGAAGATAGCGTTCAATCAAACCTACACCGGCGGTATGGGCGGCAGGGGATTGATCTACGGGGGGACGCTGACAGGGAAGGTCCCATGGATATTCTCCCTCCTTGAGGAGACGGGGGACATGGAGAAGAAGGTCAAGGAGCTCATGGTCCACAAGGAGCTGGGAAACGCCCTTCAGGGGCTCACGGAGGGCCAGTCAACGGTGAGCACCGCCCAGGCCCTGCGGGCAAAGTTCAAGTCGACTGGATGGGTGGTCGTTAACCTGACCGGGGGGGCGGAGGGCGTGGATATCATGTACGGCAACTTCAATCAGATGATTATGCATCTTGTTGGCTACAAGGAGAGCTTCCAGGTGACCCTCAAGAACATCCCCAGGCCCCTGCCCAACATCGAGGCAGGCGTCTTCGATGGGGTTGTGGATTGATGATGGACCATGCATTCCATCCAAGGGAATCTCGATTATAGAGCTGCCGAGGCATAAAATTGGTATAATCGTTAAATGATTTTATATAGACAAACGTTTCATTTTCAATTTGGTGTGATTAATGAATAAATTGAGGATTTTTTCGGTATTCGTATTTGTATCACTGTTATCTGTTGCAATATTCCCCGTGATATCGGCATCACCTGACGAAAAGAGTGTCCCTATCTTCACATACGAAGAGACCACAGAAAAGTCATATGTGGTAGAGGGAACCTCATCCGGTTTTTTCACAGAGAACCTGGGGCAGTGGGAGAACGATCTGGACCTCATAGCCTCGACACCGTTCGGACGTGCGGGGTTCTCATCAGGATGTTCCTATCTAGATGTCAGGCCAGAGCGGGGTTCCACTGGTTTCATACTCAAGTACGAGTTCGTGGGCTCTTATCATGTTGAACCGGTAGGGCAAGACATGCTGCCCCACTACAATAATTATTTTTATGGAGATGATAAAACAACCTGGTACGCCGGGGCTGAAAATTACAATTCCGTCGTGTATAAGAACCTCTGGGATTCCATCGACCTAAAATACTATTTTACCAAGGACGGTCTAAAGTACGATATCATCCTCCATCCAGGTGCAGACCCGGATGATATAAAGATAGAGGTCTCAGGTATAAAGGAGATGATAGTGAAAGAGGACAACATCGAACTGCTCCTTCCCTCCGGTGGCCCTTCAATTACGGACGATGAACTTGAGGTGTACTATTCAGATGATGGAACCCCGATCACCGCTTCTTTCTCCCGCATTTTCTCCGATACTTACGGATTCCAACTTGGACCCTACGACAGCTCGAGGGAGGCCGTTATCGATCCGCTGATCTATTCTTCGTTCATAGGTGGCAGCAGTTACGAGACCGGTAGATCGGTGGAGGTCGACAGTAGCGGCAACGCATACGTTACGGGTAGAACGCAATCCTCTAATTTCCCCACCACGTCGGGTGCCTATAACACATCATACAACTCCAACGGGGATGTATTCATTACCAAGATGAACTCTGCCGGAAGCAGCCTTGTCTATTCGACGTTTGTGGGGGGCAGTTATGACGACTACGGGTACGGGATCGATATCGACAGCAGCGGCAACGCCTACGTGACCGGGTACACCTCGGACTGGAACTGGACCGGGCAAAACCAGACATACTACACCTTCCCAACGACCTCGGGAGCATTTGATGAGTCACACAACGGTTATGATGATGTGTTCGTTCTCAAATTGAATCCATCGGGGTCATCTCTTCTTTACTCGACTGTCGTGGGTTCCAATTCCTCGGAGATCGGGTACGGAATAGTGGTGGACTCAAACGGTAATGCATATGTGACCGGTTCCACAGACTCATCCAACTTCCCAACGACCACAGGTGCCTACCAGACAAACCGTTCGGGAAATGCGGAAGCATTCGTTTTCAAGCTGAATTCGACCGGTGCGAAGATGCTGTATTCTACCTTCCTCGGCGGTGACAACACCGACCGAGCATATGATATCAAGGTCGATACCAGCGGTAATGCCTATGTGACAGGCTCCACCCGTTCATCGGATTTTCCAACCACAAGCGGTTCTTACGATCAGATACACAATTCCAACTACGACGTGTTCGTCACGAAGCTGAACTCCACCGGCAAGGGGCTTGTTCACTCCACCTTCGTGGGAGGCGGCGACAGGGATTATGGGTATTCCATCGATATCGACAGCAGCGGCAATGCCTACGTGACCGGAAAGACATACTACTATTCTTCCGGGGGTAACAATTCCACATCATACAATTTTCCCGTGACCCAGAACGCCTACGACAGGTTCCACAACGGTTATTATGATGCTTTTGCCTTCAAATTGAACAGCGCGGGAACCTCACTGACTTATTCGACCTTTATCGGTGGGAGTTCAAGAGATTCGGGGGAAGGGATCTCGGTGGACGGAAATGGAACCGCGTACATCACCGGATACACATCATCATACAATTTTCCCACTACATGGGGGTCCCACGATTCATCACATAACGGAAACGACGACGTCTTCGTCGTGAAACTAAGCAGCAGTGGGTCAAGGATCGATTACTCCACTTACGTTGGCAGCAGCAGTGGGGATGTCGGCTATGACGTCGAGTATCAGGCATCAGGACACGTTTTCGTCACCGGCGTGACCTACGGTTCAGGATTTCCCGTGACCAATGGTTCATATGACACTTCGAGCAACGGCAGGGATGATGTGATCCTCTTCAAACTGGATTTCACCATTTCAGCACCTCCAATGGCTCCCTCGAGACTGAATGCGACACTTCACTCCGACCATGTGAAACTGACCTGGAAACATCCGACCAACAACGGAACATCACCATTGATCGGATACAGGATCTACAGGTATATGGAAGAGGGAAACGGATCCGGGAACCGATCATCCTGGTTCACCAATATCGCTACCATCGGCCCGGTCACATCATGGAAC
>JAUVCY010000118.1 GCA_030595585.1 Thermoplasmatota archaeon | reverse complement strand
ATGGGGGACAAGGGGCCCTCGGGCCTGGTCAGCAACACCGTTGACATAGCGGCTCAGATGCCCGCTCTGGTGGAATCGCTCACAGGCGTCGACGTGACAAAGCTGATAAGGAACGTCGTCCAGAAAGTGCCTGGCGACGTCGTCGAGATATCAGATGATAAGAGTTGAGACGGGCACGAGAGGGGGGGTGGTCCCCCCTCTACCCGCTGTAGGTGAGGAGACGATGGTCGAGGATGTAATGGAGGGATTGGACCGGGCGGTAGCCATCTGTCTGGTCAAGCCGTCATCCGCGGCTGCTCTGACCATGGTCCGTGAGGCCAGAAAGGTGACGCTCCGCCCAACCGTAACATCTGATGAGGGCCTGCTCGAGGAGGCGAAAGGGTTCCATGCGGACTGCCTTATGCTTCACGGGTCGATCCTGATGCTCGAGTCGGACCCGGAGATAGTCAAGAGGAACGTGATAGCACGTGCGATCTCCGGGATATTTCCCATTCTGAACACCATAGAGGAGTTCAGGTCCATGGAGGACAGGTCCCACTGGGACCTCCTGATGGACGGTATCGGCATCCTGGCCGAGCTGGCGCAGGCGACGCAGTATCTGGAGGCCACCAGGATGACCGCGAACGCCCACTCCGAGAGCGCGCTCATCACGGTGGAGGAGAGGCTGGTGGTGCTTGCGCGCAGGGGAGGAGGCGATATCGACAGCAAGATCTCGGCAATAGAGGATTTCCTTGACGACGTCAGAAGGTTGAACCTGGGCCCCAGGGAGAAACCCCTGATAACCTTCATGATGTGGACCTTCATATCCGTCCTGTCCTACAGGAGATTGAAGGACCTGTTGTAGGGAATGCGAACATCTTCAGCCCGAGCAACGGTCGATCCACGTCAGATATGTTTGGCGATACCTTAATATAAACATCATAATTCGGGTTGTATTGGGTACAATTCCCGAATGAGGTTTGAAAATGGATTTCATGGAAATTATCGAATACAAGATCCCCCTGCTCGGAGTCACGGTGTTTCAGATACTTCTGGCCCTGCTGGTCCTCCTTGTTGGAGTATTGGCCATCAAGGTGATAGTGTCCATGATCAAGAAGGCACTGGTCAAAGGAAAGATGCCCAAGATCATGGCAGATTTCCTCAGCAAGTTCGTATCGGCCATACTGTACATCGCCGTGTTCATGTTCGCACTGGGAACCCTTGGTATCCAGGTGGGCCCCGTGTTCATAGGCCTCTCTGCGGGGCTGGGCCTTATAATCGCATTCGGCATGCAGGATACCCTGAACAACATGTTCTCCGGGGTGTGGATCGCTACCCTCAGCCCGATCAAGATGGATGAGGTGGTTGAGATCGCCGGCCTGAAGGGAAAGGTCTCCGGGCTGAGCGTGATGTCCACCGAGATCATCACCCCCGATAACACCTACATAACCATACCCAACAAGCAGGTATGGGGCTCGCCTATCGTCAACGATACGCGGATGCCGACCAGAAGGGTCGACGTGAACGTCGGTGTGGCATACGGATCAAAGCTGGATGAGGCGATCAAGGCCGGAATGGCCCTCATGCGAAAGAACAAGATGGTCCGGAAGGACCCGGCGCCGGACGTGGTCGTCACGGAACTTGCGGACTCTGCCATCACCCTTCAGTTCAGGGCCTGGACAAAGACGGAGAACTACTGGCCTCTGAAGGGATGGCTGACGAAGAAGATACCAGAGGAGTTCGGAAGGAAAGGAATAGAGATACCGTTCCCACAGCTCGACATCCACATGGACCGGCAGTGAATGCCGGCCCCCACGATGTAGGCGCTGAAAAGGGTTAATTACCGTCTCTTTATTACCCTATTCGCTCTATCATATAATTGGAAGGTGAAATGAATGGACCCGATCCTTGAGGGGCTCAAGCCCGAACTGCTGTGGAAACATTTCGATGCGATCACCAAGATCCCCCGCTGCTCGAAAGAGGAGGAGGAGATCTGCCTGTATATCGTCGACTTTGCGAAAGGCCTCGGCCTGGATATAAAGCAGGACGATGCTGGTAATATCGTTGTAAAGAAGCCCGGAACGCCCGGACACGAGAACGCGCCGACGATCGTCCTCCAGGGACACGTGGACATGGTCTGCGAGAAGAACAGGGGCGTGGAGCACGATTTCTGCAAGGACCCCCTCAAGCTCAGGATGGAGGGCGAGTACCTCTACGCCACGGGGACCACGCTGGGAGCCGATAACGGAGTGGGCGTCGCCGCTGCCCTTGCGGTCCTGGAGGATAGCAACATAGTGCACGGCCCCATAGAGGCGCTGTTCACCGTGGACGAGGAGACCGGCCTGACTGGAGCATTCGCACTCAGCGAGGATATGCTCGAGGGCAGGCACATGATCAACCTCGACACCGAGGAGGAGAGGGCCCTCTACGTGGGGTGCGCCGGAGGCGGGGAGTCGGACGTGCGGATGCCCCTGACCTGGGAGAAGCCCGCGGGATCGGCGATATACATCAACTTCTCCGGCATGAAGGGAGGCCACTCCGGTGTTGACATACACCTGGAGAGGGCCAACGCGGTGAAGCTGATGGCGAGGATGCTGTGGAAGGCCGCGAAGGAACACGACCTTGGGATAGGGGACTTCACCGGAGGCGACAAGCACAACGCGATCCCCAGGGAGGCGGAGGCCGTTGTAGTATCCGGCGGTGATATTGAAGGTATCAAGACGATCATCATGAAAGCTTTCGAGGAGATAAAGTTCGAGTACAGGACCAGGGAGCCCGACATGGCCATCACCATTGAGGGTCGCTCCCTGCCCGAGAAGGCGATCACCCAGGAGGATTCCAGGAGGCTCCTCCATCTGGTGGTAGCGCTTCCCCACGGCATGTTCAGGTGGAGCCCGGATATCCCGGGCCTGGTGGAGACCTCCACCTCGATGGCCAAGATAAGGACCGAAGAGGAGATGTTCGTACAGCTGGCGTGCAGGTCATCGTCCGGCACGCAGCTGGAGGCCCTGAGGGACCATGTCGAGGCCATAGCCGTGCTTGCCGGCGCAACCGCGGCAAGGGGACAGGCGTATCCAGGCTGGCTTCCCAACCTGGATTCGAAGGTCCTTGCGGTCATGAAGGAGTCTGCAAGGGAGCTGTGGAGCATAGAGCCAGAGGTGAAGGCGATCCATGCGGGACTTGAGACCGGCATAATCGGGGAGAAGTTCCCCGGAATGGACATGGCCTCCATGGGCCCCCAGATCGAGTTCCCCCACTCACCTGACGAGAGGGTGAAGGTGGACTCCGTTGGAGATTTCTACGACCTGCTTGTACTGGCCCTTGAGAAGCTCGCCTGAGCGTTTTGAAGGATGCCCCCTCGGGCATCCTTTTATACTTTTTTCACCTACCTGAAAGCGATGGCGCCGTTCATCGTTATCGAGGGTATAGATGGGTCCGGGAAAGGAACCCAGGCAGAGCTTCTCAGGAAGAGGCTCGAGGAGGCCGGAGTCGACGTTATGCTGACCTTTGAGCCGACCAGGGGGCCGATAGGAAATATCATAAGGGATCACATGAGGGACCCGTTCCTGGACGACAGGAGCCTCGCACTGCTCTTCGCCGCAGATAGGATCGAGCATATACGGAACGAGGTGTCTCCCGCCCTCTTGGAGGGCAGGACCGTGATATCCGACAGGTACGCCTACTCCTCCATAGCATATCAGGGGCAGACGGTGGACCCCGACTGGGTGGGAATGATAAACTCGGACGCGCTCGGGCCCGACCTCGTGCTGGTCCTGGACATGGGATCGTCCGAGGTGAGAAAGAGGATCGAGGGGAGGGGAACGGTGGATTGTTTCGAGGAGGACCTCTCATTTCTGGAGGATGTAAGGAACATGTTCCTCTCCATGTCGAGGGGAGATCACCTGCCGGAGAACCTCATGACCAGGTTCCTTGTTCTGGATGCGACGGAGGACCCGGAGAAGATATCGGAGATGATATGGAAGGGTGTGACCTCCATATCTTCCCCGTGAAGGTAAGGGCGGAAAGGGCCTGTGGGGATAACGTATGGATAGATGTGTGGGAAGGAAAAAAATCTCAGCCCTTTCCGTCCATGTGTAATTATCTACCTTTTGTATATATACTGATATTGGTACACTTTTTTCTCTGAAAGTAGGAGGATGAGGGGGGGGTTAGATGAGGGGGCCAAGGATTAAAAATTGGCAGGTATCGCCCCCTCATCATGGCAACCCCCTGCGGCCGATATCATTGGAATGATATGCGGTGATGCACTGGATATGTCCATGGCCGAAAGGGTCACCACGATATTCTATCCCGGGGAGGGGTATATTACCCTATTCTTGTCATGAGAACGGGTGATACAAACGCGGCCTAACATCGGGACAGTGGTCGTCCCGGGGGAAAGGTATATGTCCGATACCATTGGATAACTCCCCGGGACCGCATATGTGCTTTTCGATATCGCTCGTGAAGGAGAGGGAGTACCTGAAAGAGAGGTTCGGCCCACTTGAGAGCAGGGTGGAGCACTACGACCCGATCTACCACTCCTCCGCATTCTCACTCCCCTCACACCCCGTGATCACGCTTGAGGGCAATGTGGTATTGAGGTCCCTGAGGTGGGGGCTCATACCCCACTGGGTCAAGGATGGGGAGAAGGCCCTGGATATCAGGTTCAAGACATTGAACGCACGGGCGGAAACCCTCCTTGAGAAACCATCTTTCAAGTCCTCCTTCCGAGACAGGCGTTGTATGATACCAGTTGACGGCTTCTTCGAGTGGAGGGAGGTGGGATCGAAGAAGTACCCATACCACATCAGGATGAAGGATGGGGAGGCTTTCGCCATTGCGGGGATCTGGGATAGGTGGGGGGACCCTTCCGTTGAGATGGATACGTTCTCGCTGATCACCACGTCCGCGAACCCGCTCCTTGCAATGATCCACAATACCAAACTTCGGATGCCGGCGATACTCCGGAGGGAGGATGAGAGGAGGTGGCTGGACCCGGATATGGCCGTGGATGAGCTGATGAGGATGCTGGAGCCGGTGGATGACGCCGGGATGGAGGCCTATTCCGTTTCAAGGCTGGTCTCCAGCAGGGAGAACGATACGGATGTCCCGGAGGTGCTGGAAAAACACAACTATCCGGAGCTCTCCTTCAAGAACCAGACCTTATTCTGATTCGACCTCCAATTAGACACAGTAATTTCATCACATTTCATATTAAAACAGTCGTGAGTAGGTCACTTACGTCGCCGAGTAATTTATACGCGACCTCTCCCCCCAGCACAACATATCGTCGATGATATCCAATGTTGTGCGGGGTTTTATAAAACATACGCAGATAACCAGTTCGGTTTTATAAAACGTGAGCGGAGGGGGAATAATCGAGTCGCTATGGGAAAGGCGATCCCTCTCCGCAAAAAAACATGGATTTTTCTATATAAACTAATATTGGTACGGAGTTTTCACTTAAGAGGGAATCTTTATTTCATCCTAACAGGAATATAAACTTAAGAGGGAATCTTTATGATAGCCTAAGTGAAAAACCAACACAATAGGCCCTCGTGTTTTTCCATTAGTTGCCAATCGATGAGATGTGATAGATATCTACCTCTTCCGGGGCTTGACCTCATAGGTGTCCTCCTCCTCATCTTCCCCCTTCTTGACAACGGCCTTGAACACAAGTAGGGCAAGAAGGCCGATGGTTACCAGGAGAAGGATCAATAGTATTATGTCGAAGGTGATGGCCGATGAACGGGCATCCTTTACATCCTCCCCAGTGCCCTGGATGTTGTCGTCTACCGTCTCCACGTCATCTATTATCGTGTCCAGTTTATCCAGCACGACCAGCGCGCTCTCAACCTCTTCCATGTGAAGGTCGATGCTGCTGTTGACCTCATCGATCCTGTCGACCAGCGCTGTGAGGATCTCAGCTTTTCTCTGCGTGTCCGAATCATTGAGATCGATCAATCCATCCTTGATATCCTGAAGGCCAGCTCTCAACTCGTTCATGGAAGCGGTATCCAGGGAGATGATCAGATCGTTTGTTGTCCCTATTGCTTCAAGTACGTTCGCATGTTCCTCGTCCTGGCTCTCCCGGAGATCCTCAAGATAGAGCGAGATATCATCCAGTTCGGTAGTGATCTCCGTTTTGAGGCCTGCAACATCATCCTGTATCGAATCGAGATGGTAGTGGATGGTGGAATTGGCAATGCTGACATACAGCTCCAGCTGGTCCATCCTCATGGTGATCAGGCCTTCCAGTGCCGAGATATCATCCCCGATATCCACATCCAGCTGGTCCAGCTGATCCTCTATCGCCGAGATGCTGTTCATCACGGTTCCAATGTCGTTGATGATCGACT
>JAUVCY010000262.1 GCA_030595585.1 Thermoplasmatota archaeon | reverse complement strand
TCACAGAGGATGAACGCGGCTCCGATATTGCCCCCGGGCGGCTACTACCTGCCACCACAGCAGGATCAGACCATAGCACCTCCCATGGATCTACCTTCGCTACCACCGGCATCACAGCCGCCGGTCGATCAGCAGCCCATGGAAGGAAGTTTCCAACCACCTGTTCAGTGAGCTCATTGGGCCTCTATCGGGCGGTTCTCCCTTGCGATCCGGGTGTAGATGCGGCTGATATCCCTCGCCTCGACCGGCCTACCTTCGCGGTACACCATTTTACTTGTGGTCTTTATCTTGGTGATCACTACCTTTTTCCTGCCGAACTCAAGCAGATCCCCAACAGCGAACTCCTTTTCAGGAACGGTCTCCATTACCTCTGGGATCGTCGTGGATCCCTTGACTATGGCCACTTTCACCTTCACGGTATCGAATACGACCGCCCAGAGGTTTGTGATGTCCCTGGCCAATCCCCTCTTTACCCTCTTTCCCTTGGATTCTATGGAGGTTATGAGGATATTATGGTCCTCGAAGAATATCTCATCGTCTATCATGATCCCCTCATCACGGACGAACTGAATTTTCACTCTCCTCGAGTTCTCACCCTCGGACAGCACCATGGGCACCATACACGGTATCTCCACGGGTATCTCCACGTGATGTACGGTCTTGCACGTTTGACACTGGACCGTGCCGCTGAACCCCTTTTCCGGGCTCTTACCCCTGGTCCCCTTGAGTATCCGGTGTGGCGTCTCTTCCTCACATGATCCACAGTGGGAGTATATCACTGATCCAGCCTTCATGGTTGAGGCATCAACATAATATATAAAAACCTATCATTACCAGAACCCACCGGAGATCCAATATGTTCAACGATGAAAGGCTCGATGGATTGATAGCCGTTATGAAGGGGTACGGCTCTGTGGCAGTGGCATTTTCAGGGGGAGCGGACAGCTCACTTGTCGCATACGCAGCATATGCCGCCCTGGGAGAGGATTCCCAGGCCGTTCATATCTCCTCCCAGACGGTGCCAAAACGTGATTCGGAGGATGCTGAAAAGCTGGCGAGGGAGATCGGTATCAGGGCGATAACACTGAATGTGGACATACTCGATGACCTGAGTTTCAGCGGCAATCCACCAGATAGATGCGGGATCTGTAAAGCTATGTTGATGAAAGAGGTGATCGAATATGCCAGAAGCTCTGGCATCACGGAGATCGCTGACGGTGCCGTCATAGACGACCTTTCAGACTACAGGCCAGGGCACAGGGTGGCGGATAAGCTGGGGATCAAACATCCCCTCATTGAAACAGGCCTTCGAAAAAAAGATGTGATGGAATTGCTGGATGGTCTTGGACTCTCATCCGCCGGGAAGGCACCATCTCCATGCCTCGCCTCGAGGATCCCCTACCGCCAGGCGATCACATCCCTCAAGCTAAAGAAGATAGACCATATGGAGAACATCGTCAGGGGAAATGGTTTCAGGACCGTTAGGGTCAGGCTTCATGAGACCACCTCCGGTGAGTTGATCGCCGTCCTGGAGGTCGACGATGTCATGAGAGCATTGGAGATGTGGGACGAGCTCAAGGAGATGGACCCCGAGGTCAGGTTACTGCTGGACCCAAAGGGATACAGAATGGGTTCCATGAATGAGGTCCTTACCGCCCCATAAGGTTTATATTGGATACCAGTTTACACCTCTTCCTACCGCCCCGTATATAGTGACGGCATGGAAAGGGATGACCAGATGACCACTCGTTTCGAAAAGGCAAGGATCCTTGGGGCACGCACCCTGCAGATCAGTATGGGCGCCCCGCCAACAGCGGGATCGAACGTCACGGACCCACTGTCAGCAGCCCAGAGCGAATACGACCAGGACCTTATCCCGATAGCCGTCAAGAGGAGGAGATGATTCCATGACCGATGATCAAAATGCCAGCAACCTGCTCATCGAAGAGGACGTTTACCTTACATCGGGCGTTCACATTGGCACCCAGCAAAAGAGCGCGGACATGAAGGACTTCATATTCAAGGTCAGATCGGACGGCCTCTATGTACTTGACATCAAGAAGACCGATGAGAGGATCAGGGTCGCGGCCAGGATGATCTCCAAATTCAAACCCGAGGAAGTTCTCGTCGTCTCCGCAAGACAGTACGGTCAGAAGCCGGTGAGGGAGTTCTCGAACAACATCAAGTGCAATGCTTTTCCCGGAAGGTTCATACCGGGAACCTTGACCAACCCCTCCCTGGATGTTTACATGGAGCCCAGGGTCCTGATAGTGACAGACCCTGCAGCTGATCAACAGGCCCTGAAAGAGGCGGTCAACTCAAATGTCCCAATAGTGGGATTGTGCGATGCAAATAACGAGACGAAGTTCGTCGACCTGATCATACCCGCAAACAACAAAGGCAGGCGGTCTCTGGCCGTTGTATATTGGCTGCTTGCGCGTGAGGTCCTCAAGGAGAGAGGAGACATAGAGAACTACTCCGATTTCCAGGTGGATATGAAGGACTTCGAGGCCACACTCTAGAAAAAGTTAAGTCGGAATGGTGGCATTCATAGCCATGCGTGAACCAGCGGTAGCTGGCATGTTCTATCCAGCGAGGAAGAGCCTGCTTGTAAGCGATCTAACCAACTGTTTCAGAATGGGGCCGGGACCTCTGAAAAGGGGTGACACAGGAGGTGAGAGAACCATGGGGTTGGTCAGCCCCCATGCCGGATACACATATTCCGGGCAAACGGCGGCTTTTGGATTCGCAGAGCTCAACAGGGGAGGGTTGCCGGAGACCGTGATAATTCTTGGGCCAAACCACCACGGATGGGGCGCGCCGATCTCGGTCTCTGCCGAGGATTGGAAGATGCCAATGGGAACCATCCAATGCGATACGGAGCTGGCCAGGGAACTTGGACTGGAGATCGATGAGAGCGCCCACCAGCAGGACCATTCCCTTGAGGTCCAGGTCCCATTCCTCCAATACCTTGATCTAAATGTTAAGATGGTGGGCATCGAGATGCTCGATCAGTCACTGGATACATCCCTGAAGGTAGGTAAAAAGATCGCCCGGGCCATCCAGGGCGGTGATCGAACGGTCTCCGTGATCGCATCCTCGGACATGACCCACTGCGGACGCAACTACGGTCTGCCGGTGCCAAAGGGCATGAACGCCGGAGAATATGCCCGGTCCATCGATATTCCGGTGATCGAAAAACTGCTGAAGTGGGATCTGAAAGGAGCATTCAGGACACGCAGTGAGCTCGGGGTCACCGCCTGCGGAATGGGCCCGATAGCCGCCATGATCACTGCAGTAAAAGAGCTGGGCGGGAGCAAAAGCAGGCTGTTATCATATACGACAAGCTATGACGTTCAAGTCTCCCACAGCGCCGTGGGATATGTATCATTGGCTTTTTACTGAAGCAAAACTTTGACACTTTATACATACTCATATGTCAAAGTCAGGCTGAAGGGCAGGCTAGTCAATTCA